>SKYL01000165.1 GCA_007127935.1 Halorhodospira sp.
CCGACGTCTCCAGGCCGAGGGTGACGCCGTTGACGCAGATGACCGCGATGACGGTGTTCTGGAAGAGGGGGGATTCGACCCACGCCCGCAGCCGCTCCCGCCAGTGGCCGGGCGGACGGGCACCCGGGACCTCCTCTTCGATCGATTCCCGATGACTCACTGCTTCCCCTTCAATAGATCCCCCAGCCCGGCCAACCCCTTGTGGGTCGCCCCCTTGCCGCCGCCCGATTCGCCACCCAGATTCCCGTGGGCCTCCAACTGGCGCTGGTGTTCATTGTCGTGGCAGTACAGACAGAGCAACTCCCAGTTGCTGCCGTCGGGCGGATTGTGGTCGTGGTTGTGGTCGCGGTGGTGGACGGTGAGTTCGTGCAGGTTGACGCGGGTGAACTCCCGGGAGCAGCGGCCGCAGACCCACGGATACATCTTCAGCGCCTGGGCGCGATAGCCGGCCTCCCGTTGCACCCGTTCCTGTTGCGCCTTGGCGACGATGGCGTCGAGCTTCGAGCTGTCGGGCGGGCTTTTCTTCTGAGCCATCTTCCACCTCCTTTCGCTTGAAAGAGAGCTTACCGGAGTCGAAGATGGAAATTGAGAACCCCGCCCATCAGACCGAGGAGGTTGCACTGTGGAGACCGTCCGCTCCCGTACCGGGATCGAGGTGGAGGCGATGGACCTCCACTTCCAAGGCCGCCCCAACCTGATCGCCAGCTACCTGATCCGCCACAGCGCCGGCGCGATCATCATCGAGACCGGCCCCGGCACCACCGGGACGGCGCTGGAGCTGGAGTTGGCCCGCCGCCGCTTGAAGCCCTCCGACGTCACCCACGTCCTATTGACCCACATCCATCTCGACCACGCCGGCGGCGCCGGCTGGATGGCGCAGCACGGCGCCCAGATCTACGTCCACCCCAACGGCGCGCCGCATCTGATCAATCCGGAGAAGCTGTTGCACAGCGCCGGGCGGATCTACGGCGACGACATGGATCGGCTGTGGGGTGCGTTTTTGCCGGTGCCCGAGAATCAGTTGACGGTGCTCAACGACGGTGACGAGATCGCCGTCGGCGGCGTGAGTCTCATCGCCCTCGATACGCCGGGTCACGCCGAGCACCACCTGACCTACGTCCTCGACGATATCTGCTTCACCGGCGATATCGGCGGGGTGCGCCTGCCGCACTGTTCGGTGGTGGTGCCGCCGATGCCGCCGCCGGAGCTGGACTTCGACCGCTGGGGCAAGAGCCTGGACCGCATCCGGGCGCAGAAGCCCGGCTTCCTGGCGCCCACCCACTACGGCTTTTTCCTCGATCCGGAGGGCCATCTGCAGGCGGTGCAGGACGGCCTCGACGCGGCGCGGCAGTGGATGGAGGCGGTGATGCCCGAGGACCCTCCGGTGGAAGAGTTGCAGTCGCGCTATACCGCGTGGCTCAAGGAGCGGCTGCTGAGCCAGGGCCTGAAACCCGACCTGTGGCCGTCCCACGAGTTGATCAACCCGGCGTGGATGTCGGCGCTGGGGCTGCGCCGCTACTATAAGAAGAATATGGCGTAGCGGAGAAGCCGTGGACGAGACTTCCACCGGTTATGACCGCCTGCCCATGGATTGGGTGGGCGACTGGTCGGGCCGCCGTGCGGCCATCACGCCCGATCGGCCCGCTGTCTTTGAGCCGGAGAGCGGCCGCCGTCTCACCTTCCGCGAGATGGATTGGCGGGCGTGCCGGGCGGCGCACTACTTGGTGCACGGCCTCGGCCTGGAGCGGGGCGACCGGATCGCGTTGCTGACCCGCAACCGCCCGGAGGCGCTCGATCTCTACTTTGCCTGCGGCAAGACCGGCGTCATCCTCGCGCCGCTCTCCTACCGGCTCGCCCCCCGTGAACTCAACGACCTGGTGCGCCGCACGGCCCCCAAGGCGCTCTTCCACGAGGCGTGTTTCACTGATCTCGCCGACGCTTTGATGCTCCCCGAAGGCGCGCGGCGCATCGAGATCGACGACGGCCGCGGGCGGTATGCCGGTGAGGTGGAGGCGGCGCCCGCCACCGATGAGAACCGGCCGCTGGCCCTGGCCGACCCGTTCCTCTATGTCCACACCGGCGGGACCACCGCGACGCCGAAGATCTGCGTCGTCTCCCACCGGCAGATGGTCTGGAACGCCATCGAACTCCTGGCCACCTCCGGCGGCGCCCTGGGGCCGCAGCGGGAACTGCTCACCTTTCCGCTCTTCCACATCGGCGGCTGGAACACGGTGACCCCGGTCTACTACGCCGGGGGGTACACGGTGCTGCTGCGCGCCTTCGATCCGGCGTTGGCGTTGGAGACGATCGCGGCCGAGAGGATCACCCACTTCGGCGCGGTGGAGGCGATGTTGCAGTTCCTCGCCGCCGACCCCGGCTTCGCCGCCGCCGATCTCTCGTCCCTGGAGGGGATCACCACCGCCGGCGCCCCCTGCGCGGCGCGGAGTATGCAGCCGTTCTGGGATCGCGGCATCCCCGTCCACCAGTCGTACGGCTTGACCGAGGCCGGACCGTCGAACTTTATGTACGTGCCGCGGGGGGACGCGCTGGAGGAGAGCCGAGCGTACTGCGACAGCATCGGCACGTCGATGTTTCACACCGACTACCGCATCGTCGACCCGGACAGCCTGGAGCCGGTGGCGCCGGGGGAGACCGGCGTGCTGCTGATGCGCAGCCCCCACAACTTCGACGGCTACCTCGACGAGCCGGAGCGCACCGGGAAGACGTTGCTCCCCGGCGGTTGGGTATACTCCGGCGACTTGGCCCGGCGGGACGACGCGGGGCGGGTGCGGATCGTCGGCCGGGCGGACCACATGTTCATCAGCGGCGGCGAGAACATCTCCCCGGAGGAGATCGAGCAGGTGCTCATGGGCCATCCGGCGGTGGCGCAGGCGGCGGTGGTCGGGATCGACGACCCGCGGTGGGGGCGGGTGCCGGCGGCGGCGGTGGTGGCCGGTGACGGCGCCGGGACCACGGCGGAGGAGATCCGCCAACGGCTGGCCGGGGAACTGGCCAAATTCAAGGTGCCGCGCCGGATCGTCTTCGTCGATGCATTGCCCCTCACCGGCGCCGGCAAGATCGATCGCAACGCGATCAAGGAACGAATCATGAAGGACGGACAAGCGAATGGCTGACGCGCACGGCAATGCCCGGGTACTGATTGTGGCCGGGTCGGACTCGGGGGGTGGGGCCGGGATCCAGGCCGACCTGAAGGCGGTGATGGCGTTGGGCGGCTACGGCGCCACCGCGATCACCGCCCTTACCGCCCAGAACACTGTGGGGGTGCAGAGCGTCCACCCGGTGCCGCCGCCGTTCATCGCCGAGCAGATGGCATCGGTGCTGGACGATATCGGCGCCGACTGTATCAAGACCGGAATGCTCCACGACGTGCCGGTGATCGACGCCGTGGTCCGGGAGTTGGACGAGCGGGCGGCGGGGATTCCGGTGGTGGTCGACCCGGTGATGGTCTCCCAGAGCGGTCACCGATTGATCACTGACGACGCCGCCCATCGCTTACAGGCCGAGTTGTTGTCCCGCGCCACCGTGTTGACGCCCAACTTGCCCGAGGCCGAGGTCTTGCTGGGGCGTTCCATCGACGGCCACGACGCCATGGTGAAGGCCGCCGAGGCGCTGCTGGAGTTGGGGCCCGGAGCGGTCCTGCTGAAGGGCGGTCACGCACCGGGTGCCGATGTGCTCGATGTCCTGGCCACGCCGGCGGGCGTCGAGCGGTTCGAGGCGCCGCGTCTGGAGGTCACCAGCACCCACGGCACCGGTTGCACCCTGGCCAGCGCCGTGGCCGCCGGGATCGCCCAGGGGATGACGGTGCGCGACGCGGTGGTGCGGGGGCGTGCCTACCTCCACGAGGCGTTGCGCACGTCCCGCCCTCTCGGACACGGCGCCGGCCCGGTGAATCACGCCCACACGGTAAAGCCGTTCTAGCCATCTCCGGTTGATCGCGTCATCGCGAGGGCCGAAGGCCCGTGGCGATCCATCGCCATAATCGCGGTCATAAACTCCCGACCAATGATAAGGTATAGTCCTCCCTCCAAAGTATTCGGCAGGTCGTAGCGGTCCCTGCCGGGTTGTGCCGTCGGGACCGCCGATCGATTTCGTCATTCAACGTCAGGGCATCACGTGGGGGGAACCATGGGGGAGAAATACCGGCTTGTCACACGCAGCGACTTTGACGGGCTTGTCTGCGCCGTACTGCTGAAGGAAAAGGGCCTGATCGACGAGATCACCTTCGTCCATCCTAAGGATATGCAGGACGGTAAGATCGAGATCACCGGCCGCGACATCACCACCAACCTGCCCTATGTGGAGACCGCGCATCTCTGCTTCGACCACCACGCCAGTGAGGTGGAGCGCGCCGGGGGCGGGGATCTGCCGAAGAACTACGTCAACAATCCCAACGCGCCGTCGGCGGCGCGGGTGGTGTACGACTACTACGGCGGGGCGGAAGGCTTCCCCCGCGTCTCCACGGAGATGATGGAGGCGGTGGACAAGGGCGACTCCGCCGACTTCACCCGGGAGGAGATCCTGGAGCCCAAGGGCTGGGTGCTGCTCAACTTCCTGATGGACGCCCGCACCGGGTTGGGCCGCTTCCGCGACTTCCGCATCTCCAACTACCAGTTGATGATGGAGTTGATCGACTACTGCCGGGATCACTCCATCGAGCAGATCCTCGACCTGCCCGATGTCAAAGAGCGCTCGGATCTCTACTTCGCCAAGGAAGACGACTTCAAGGAGCAACTCCGGCGTTGCACCAAGGTCCACAAGAACTTGGCCGAGGTGGACCTGCGCAACGAGGAGACCATCTGGCCCGGTAACCGCTTCATGGTCTACGCCCTCTATCCCGAGACCAACATCTCCATGCACGTGCTGTGGGGGCTGAAGCAGCAGAACACCGTCTTCGCGGTGGGCAAGTCGATCCTCGACCGCGGCAGCAAGACCAACGTCGGCAGCCTGATGCTGGCCTACGGCGGCGGCGGCCACCAGGCCGCCGGCACTTGCCAGGTACCCAACGAGGACGCCGAGCGCGTCCGGCAAGAGCTGATCGACCGGATCACCGCCGACGGGTAGGGATACGCTGAATAACCCGTCATTGCGTGCGAAGGCCTCGTCATGATGGGCCTTCCCTCGCCATAACGGATTGCTTCGTTTTCGCTGGTTGTCAGGCCGAAATAAAGTGGACTAAAATCATCCACAATAAAACTTCGTCCCCGCAAACCAACCAGAGACAGGCCGACGACCATGATCGACGCCCAGGACCGCGACTCCGTCATCCAAATCACCACCCGTGGCCGTTACGCCGTCGGCGCGGTCTTGCACATCGCGCTGCATAGCGAGATCGGGCCGGTGCCGCTGTCGGAGATCTCGGTCTGCCAGAACATCTCCACCTCTTACGTCGATCAGATCTTCGCCGCCTTGCGTCCGGCGGGGATCATCGAGGGGATCCCCGGCCCCGGCGGCGGCTACCGCTTGGCGCGCCCGGCCTCCCATATCTCCGTGGCGGAGATCCTGGCGGCGGTGGAGCGGCCGGGTGACGGCTCCGTCTACCGCAGCGCGCTCGAAGGGGCGGTGTGGACGCGGCTGATGGCCGGCATCGAGGCGCTGATGGACCGGGTCACCATGGCCGATTTGGTGGAGCGTCCGCCGGTCCGGGAGTGGCTGTTGCGGGAGTACCAAGGCGGGCCGTGGCGCTGCGAGACCTGTGGCGTCTACACCGAACGGCGGGCGGGCTTCGGCGGTTACCTGCCGAAGCGGCGGGCGATGTAGTCCTCCACGATCGCCGTGAACTCCTCGGCGATGGCGTCGCCCTTCAGGGTGACGTGCTTCTCCCCGTCCACGTAGACCGGGGCCACCGGCTGCTCACCGGATCCCGGTAGGCTGATCCCTACATCGGCGTGGCGGCTCTCGCCGGGGCCGTTGACCACGCACCCCATCACCGCCACCCGCAGCCGCTCTACCCCGGGGTAGCGGCCGCGCCACTCCGGCATCCGCTCGTCGATATGGTGGCGGACCTGCTCCGCCAACCGTTGGAAGGTGTCGCTGGAAGTGCGTCCGCAGCCGGGGCAGGCGGTCACCCGGGGGGTGAAGTCCCGCAGCCCCATGCTCTGGAGGACCTGTTGCGCCACGGCGACTTCTTGGGTCCGTGGCGCGCCGGGCTCGGGGGTCAGGGAGACCCGGATGGTATCGCCGATCCCCTCCTGGAGGAGGATCGCGAGCGCCGCGGTGGAGGACACGACCCCGGGCATCCCCATACCCGCTTCGGTCAGTCCAAGATGCAGCGGGTAATCGCAGCGGCCGGCGAGATCGCGGTAGACCGCCACCAAGTCCTGGACGCCGCTCATCTTGCAGGAGAGGACGATGCGGTCCGCGGCCAATCCCACCGCTTCCGCCTGGGCGGCGCTCTCCAAGGCCGAGGTCACCACCGCGTGGCGCATGATCGTTTCGGGAGGCAGGGGTTCGGCGCGGCGGCTGTTCTCATCCATCAACCGCGCCAGGACCGCGGCGTCGAGGCTGCCCCAGTTGACGCCGATGCGCACCGGCAGATCGTGGCGGCAAGCGATCTCGATCATCTCGGTGAACTGCGGGTCGCGGCGGCTCCCCTTGCCGACATTGCCGGGATTGATGCGCATCTTGTCGAGCGCGGCGGCGCACTCGGGGTGGCGCTGGAGGAGCCGGTGGCCGTTGAAGTGGAAGTCGCCCACCAGTGGCACCGCCACCCCCATGCCCACCAGCCGGTCACGGATCTCGGGCACCGCCGCTGCCGCCGCCTCGTTGTTGACGGTGATGCGCACGATCTCCGAGCCGGCGCAGGCCAACGCGGCGATCTGGGCGGCGGTGGCCGCCGCGTCGGCGGTGTCGGTGTTGGTCATCGACTGGACCACCACCGGCGCGCCGCCGCCGATCCGCACGCCGCCGATGTCGACGGCGCGGGACGGGCGGCGCGGCCGGACCCCGTTGGAGGGGGGCGGTGTGGGCAGTGGCGGCATGGATGCGTTCAATCGTTCGATGGGTCGGGCCGCAGGGCGCCTTCAATAAACTTCCACGCCGTCTCCAGGACTTCATCACCGGGCGGGTGATCGTTCCAGATCAGGTGGGGTGTGCCGAGGAAGAAGGCCATGCCGATCAGCGCCAAGGCCTGGGTGTACGGGTCGCCCCGGCGGATCTCGCCCCGGTGCTGCGCCTCGGCCAGGTGGGCCGAGTAGCCGCCGGCGAGCGTATTAAAGTACCAGCGGTGGACCTCCGGGTCCACGAACTGCGACTCCATGACGATGCGGTAGAGGTTGCCGTGCTCCCGGCAGAACTCCAGGAAGACCTTCAAACCGATCTTCTCCGCCTCGATCCGGTCGGCGGCGCCGGCGATCGCCTCGCTGAGGTGGCGCCGCATGGAGCGGTTCATGTGCTCCACCAGGGCGCGGAAGATGTCGTCCTTGCACCGGTAGTAGAGGTAGAACGTCCCTTGCGCGACCCCCGCCCGTTGGGTGATGCTGCTGATGGAGGCATTGTGAAACCCCTTCTCCCCGAACTCTTCCTCGGCGGCGGCGAGCAGCTTCCGGCGGGTCTTCTCGCCACGTTCCGTAATGGGCCCGGGGGATCGAGTCACGTGAGTCTCCATGGGTCGTGCCGGTGTGTCGGGCATGAGCAAACGACGACGCTAATCCCGGTGGGTGTGTATGTCAATTCAAGGTGCCAAGGGTTCTTCCTTATTATGAACGTTGTGGATGATCTACTCCAGGTGATGGCGGCCCTGCGGGACCCGGAGCGCGGCTGTCCGTGGGATCTGCGCCAGGACTTTCACACCATCGCCCCCCACACCGTGGAGGAGGCGTACGAGGTGGTGGAGGCCATCGAGCGCGGTACGCCGGAGGGGCTGCGGGACGAGTTGGGCGACCTGCTGTTGCAAGTGGTCTACCACGCGCGCATGGCCGAGGAGCGGGGCTGGTTCGACTTCGAGGGGGTGGCCGAGGCGATCCGCTCGAAACTGATCCGCCGCCACCCCCACGTCTTCGGTGCTTCCGCCGCGCGGGATCTGGAGGCGATCCATGAGAGCTGGGAGTCGATCAAGGCGGCGGAGCGGCGGGAGAAGGGCGAGGGGGAGGGCACCCTGGACGGCATCGCCGCCGCGCTGCCGGCGCTGGCACGCGCGTCGAAGCTCCAGCGGCGGGCGGCCCGGGTGGGTTTCGATTGGCCCGACCACCACGGGCCGCTGAAGAAGATCGAAGAGGAAACGGACGAGATCGTGGCGGAGATCGAGGGCGGCGATCCGGAGCGCCTGGAGTCCGAGGTCGGCGATCTGCTCTTCGCCTGCGTCAACCTGGCGCGCCACTTGGGTGTCGATCCGGAGACCGCCCTGCGGCGGGCCAACCACCGCTTCGAAGAGCGGTTCCGGGGGGTGGAGGCGGAGTTCCGGGAGCGGGGCGAGGCCATGGCCGGCCAGGAGATCGACGCCCTGGAGGCGGCGTGGCAGCGGGCCAAGGCGCGCCTCCGGCAGTGTTCCGGCGGGGCGGAGGAGTGACCGCTCAGCGGGGCAGCAGGGCGGCCACCACGCGGCGGTCCTCGGCCATCACGACGTTGAACGTCCGGCACGCCGCCGCCGTATCCATCACCTCGACGCCGATCCCGGCGCCGATCAGCGCGACCAGCAGCGAGCGGTCCGGAAAGACCAGGCGCTCCCCGGTGCCCAGCAGGACCAGTTCCGGCTCCAGGGCGGTGAGCGGTTCCAGGTGACGGGCCTCCAACTCGGCCACGGTAGCCGGTGGCCAGCCGGTGTCCAACTGCCAAGGGGTGAGGATCAGGCTGGTCTCGTAGACCTCCCGGTTGATGGAGATCCGCCCCGGTTCATAGGCGGTGACGCGGTACTCGGCGTTGCCGTGATCGAGAGAGAGTTTCATCCGCAATGCTTCCCGGTGGTCTGTGGGGTCGATCGACAAGCATCAACGTGCCGTCAGGGGTGAGGCCGTCATGAGCGACAGCGATGTCATCATCATCGGTGCCGGCGCCGCCGGGCTGATGTGTGCCGCGGCGGCGGCCCGGCGGGGCCGCGCGGTGCGCGTCCTCGAGCAAGCGGCCAAGCCCGGCATCAAGGTTCGCATGTCCGGCGGGGGGCGCTGCAACTTCACCAATTACGATGTGGGCCCGGAACACTACCTGAGCCGCAACCGGCACTTCGTTAAATCGGCGTTGAGCCGCTTCACCCAGTGGGACTTCCTTGCCCTGGTGGAGCGTTACCGTATCCCCTGGCATGAGCGCGAGCACGGCCGCCTGTTTTGTAATGGCAACTCGAAAGCGATCCTCGATCTGTTGCTCGCCGAGTGCCGTGACGCCGGGGCCATCGTGCAACTTCAGGCCGCCGTCGACAAGGTGGCGCGCGCGGACGGCGGCGGTTTTGTGGTGCACGGCCCATCCTCGGTCCACCGCTGTGCGTCCTTGGTGGTCGCCACCGGCGGCCTGTCCATCCCGAAGATGGGTGCCGGCCCATTCGGTTACCGCATTGCCGAGCAGTTCGGGATGCGGACGTGGCCGCCATCCCCCGGCCTGGTGCCGCTGACCCTCCACCCCCAGGACCGGGAACGGCTGGCCCCGCTCGCCGGGATCGCCGTCCCGGCCGTGGTGGAGACCGGAGACGGGGCCTTTCACGACCATGTGCTCTTCACCCATCGCGGCCTGAGCGGTCCGGCCATCCTGCAGGCGTCCAACTACTGGGAACCGGGCGCGGTGGTCACGGTGGATTGGCTGCCCGGCGAATCCGGGGCGCGCCTCATTGAACAGGGCCGCCGGACCCACCCCAACCGCCAGCTCAAAACCGTCCTCGGTCACCGGCTGCCGGCGCGGCTGGTGGCGGCCTTATTGCCACCACCGGTGTTGGAGACGCCGCTGGCCCAACTGAGCAACGCACAGTTGGAGACGGTGAGCGGACAACTCCACCAGTGGCGGATCGTCCCCGGCGGCACCGAGGGCTACCGCACGGCCGAGGTGACCCGAGGCGGCGTCGATTGCGACGCGGTCTCTTCCCAGACCCTGGAGAGCCGTTCCGTCCCCGGTCTTTACTTCATCGGCGAGGTGCTCGACGTCACCGGTTGGCTGGGTGGATACAACCTCCAGTGGGCGTGGTCGTCCGGGTGGTGCGCGGGGCAGTACGTTTGATCTTCAGGATGTTTGACAGCATCGCCCGGCGGCAGTACTTTGCCCGTTTGCCGTCGCCCGACCCCTAATTTTTGGATTCGTCGATCTGTCGAGGTTTGCCCGTGGAACCCGAGACTCCCAACGCCGATTTTCCACGGATCAAGCGTCTGCCCCCGTACGTCTTCAACATCGTCAACGAACTCAAGGCGGCGGCTCGTCAACGGGGCGAGGACATCATCGACTTCGGCATGGGCAACCCCGATCAGCCGACGCCGCAGCACATCGTGGACAAGCTGTGCGAGGCGGCGCAGCGCCCGGACACCCACCGTTACTCCATGTCCAAGGGCATCCCGCGGTTGCGGCGGGCCATGTGCCGCTGGTACGAGCAGCACTACGACGTTTCGCTCGACATGGATAAGGAGGTCATCGTCACCATCGGCTCCAAGGAGGGGCTGGCCCACTTGGCGCTGGCGACCCTGGGTCCCGGCGACGCGGTGCTGGTCCCCAATCCGGCCTACCCGATCCACCCGTACGGGGTGGTGATCGCCGGCGCCGACATCCGCCACGTGCCGATGATCCCCGGAGGCGACTTCTTCGCCGAGTTGGAGAAGGCGATCCGCGACACCTTCCCCAAGCCGAAGATGTTGATCCTCAACTTCCCGTCGAACCCGACGGCGCAGTGCGTGGAGTTGGAGTTCTTCGAGAAGGTGGTGGAGATCGCCCGCAAGGAGGGGATCTGGGTGGTCCAGGACCTGGCCTACGCGGAGATCGTGTTCGATGGCTACCGGGCGCCTTCGATCCTCCAGGTGCCTGGGGCGAAAGAGGTGGCGGTGGAGTGCTACTCCCTGTCGAAGACCTATAACATGCCCGGCTGGCGCGTCGGCTTCGTCTGCGGCAATCAGCAGCTGATCGCGGCGCTGGCGCGCATGAAGTCGTACCTGGACTACGGCATGTTCACGCCGATCCAGGTGGCGGCGATCCTCGCCCTGGAAGGCCCGCAGGATTGCGTGGAAGAGATCCGCGAAACCTATCTGCGGCGGCGTGACGTCCTGTGCGACGGCCTGAACGCGGCCGGGTGGCCGGTGGAGCGCCCCAAGGCGACCATGTTCGTCTGGGCGCAGATCCCCGAGCCGTATCGCGAGATGGGCTCTCTGGAGTTTTCCAAGAAGCTGTTGGCCGACGCCCGGGTGGCGGTCTCCCCCGGCATCGGCTTCGGCAGTTATGGCGACGACTACGTGCGTTTTTCCTTGATCGAGAACGAACACCGGACACGGCAGGCCATCCGCGGCATTAAGCAGATGTTCCGCCACGACGGTGTCACGGGGTAGGGAGGTGACGGCTTGAAACCGGTGAACGTGGGCATGCTCGGGTTGGGCACAGTGGGCGCCGGCGTGGCGAACATCCTGGAGCGCAATGCCGATGTGATCACCCGCCGTGCGGGGCGGGAGATCCAGATTACCCGCGTGGCCGCCCGGCACTTGGATCGCCCCCGCAGTTGCCGGTTGGAGGGGTTCCAGTTGACCACCGATCCGTTCGAGGTGGTGGACGATCCCGACGTGGAGATCGTCGTCGAGTTGATCGGCGGCTACGAGCCGGCGCGGGAGCTGGTCCTGCGAGCGCTGGAGAACGGCAAGCACGTGGTCACCGCCAATAAGGCGCTGATCGCCCTCCACGGCAACGAGATCTTCGCCCGGGCCCGGGAGACCGGCGTCACGGTGGCCTTCGAGGCGGCGGTGGCCGGTGGCATCCCCATCATCAAGGCGATCCGCGAGGCGCTCACCGGCAACCGCATCGAGTGGGTGGCCGGGATTATCAACGGCACCTCCAATTACATCCTCACCGAGATGTTCTACGAGGGGCGAGAGTTCGGCGAGGTCTTGGCCGAAGCCCAGCGGCTCGGCTACGCCGAGGCCGATCCGAGCTTCGACGTGGAGGGGATCGACGCCGCTCACAAGCTGACCATCCTTGCCTCCATTGCCTTCGGCATCCCGTTGCAGTACGACAAGGTCCACATCGAGGGGATCGACCACATCACCCGCGAAGACGTGGCGTGGGCCCAGGAGTTGGGCTTCCGGATCAAACACCTCGGCTTGGCCTTCCACGTGGAGCACGGCTACACCTTGCGCGTCCACCCGACGCTGTTGCCGATCCGTCACATGTTGGCCAACGTCGACGGCGTGATGAACGCGGTGATGGTCAAGGGTGACGCCGTGGGGCAGACCATGTACTACGGCGCCGGGGCCGGATCGGAGCCTACGGCTTCGGCGGTGGTGGCCGACATGGTCGACGTGGTGCGGGAGTTCAGCCTGGAGCCGGAGAGCCGCGTTCCGTACCTCGCCTTCCACTCCCACGCCCTGTCGGAGGGGGCGGTGCTGTCCATGCGCGAGGTGGAGACGGCGTACTATCTGCGCCTCTTTGCCCGCGACGAGCCGGGCGTCCTGGCCGACGTGACGCGGGTGTTGGGGGATCGGGGGATCTCCATCGAGGCGGTGATCCAGAAGCAGCCGGAACCGGGGGTCGACCATATCCCGGTGATCCTGTTGACCCACCGTGTATCGGAAGGCCAGATGGACGCCGCCATCGAACAGCTCGAAAACCTGGAGCGGATCAACGGCCGAGTCGTCCGCATTCGTGTCGAGAACCTGGAGTGAACGCCATGCCGTTCCGTGTCCGTTATACGGGTTTGATTTCCAAGTACAAAGACTTGCTGCCGATCAGCGACGACGCCCGCATCATCGGGCTCGGCGAGGGCAATACGCCGTTGATCCGCCTCACCCACATCCCCCGCGAGTTGCAGCGGGACGTGGCCATCTACGTCAAGTACGAGGGGCTCAACCCCACCGGTTCGTTCAAGGACCGCGGGATGACCGTGGCCGTGACCCAGGCGGTGGACGAGGGGGCCAAGGCGATCATCTGCGCCTCCACCGGCAACACCTCCGCCGCCGCCGCCGCCTACGCCGCCCGCGCCGGTATCAAGGCATTCGTGCTCATCCCCGACGGCAAGATCGCCTTGGGCAAACTGGCCCAGGCGGTGATGCACGGCGCCCGGGTGATCCAGATCCGCGGCAACTTCGACGACGGGATGCGCCTGGTCAAGGAAGTGGCCGAGGAGGCCCCGGTGACCATCGTCAACTCCATCAACCCGTACCGCCTCCAGGGGCAGAAGACGGCCGCCTTCGAGATCATCGAAGAGTTGGGCCGCGCCCCAGACTACCACTGCCTGCCGGTGGGCAACGCCGGGAATATCACCGCCCACTGGATCGGCTACAGCGAGTGGGCCGGGGCCGGTGACGGGATGCTCACCGAGGCGTGCGCGTTCTGCGACGGGCGTTGCCGCTTCGCGTCGGCGATCGTCGACAAGCGGCCGCGGATGGTCGGCTACCAAGCCGCCGGGAGCGCGCCCTTCATGCGCGGCGGGCCGGTGGACGATCCGGAGACGGTGGCCACCGCCATCCGCATCGGCCATCCGCAGTCGTGGGATCAGGCCCACGCGGTGCAGCGGGAGTCCGGCGGCTGGTTCGACGAGGTGACCGACGACGAGATCCTCGCCGCCCAGCGCCTGCTGGCCGGCCGGGAGGGCGTCTTCTGCGAGCCGGCCTCGGCGGCATCGCTGGCCGGGGCGCTGCGTGACATCGAGAGCGGCCGGATCCCCGGCGGCAGCACCGTGGTCTGTACCCTCACCGGCCACGGCCTCAAGGATCCGGATACGGCGATCGCCCAATCCGGCGGCGCCATCGAGACGGTGGACGCCGACCTCGGCGCCGTGCGGCGGGCCATCACCGCGCACCTCTGATGCCGGCGGTCCTGCGGTTGCGGGCCCCCGGACTGCTGGGGCCGCTGCCCGACCGGCTGCCGCCCGGCGTGTTGCCGCCGCTCCCGGCGCTGGAGACGTGGCTGGCCCG
>SKYL01000314.1 GCA_007127935.1 Halorhodospira sp.
CGAACTCCACCAGCACCGAGCCGCGGCTGCCCGCCACGCCGCGCCCGTAGGCGGCGCCCTCCTCGATGGCTTGGCGGATCACCGACAGCCGCGCGGCGGGGGTGAGGATGAAGTTCAAGAACCCCGGCCCGGCCACCTCCACCGCCGCCACCTCGGTCGACGGCGGCAGGGCGTTGCGGATCGCCTCGGCCAATTCCCGGGGCGGCTTGCGCGCCGCCTTCGCCAACACCATGGCGGTGTTGGCGGCGTAGTCGCCGTGGGCGCGGTCGCGGGCGCGCTCGACCTGGATCTCGGGGTCGGCGTCGGCGGGGATCGTCCCCTCCCTACGCAGTTGCTCCAGGGCCTCGGCCAGCAGGGCAACGATGTGCCGCTTCATCGAATCTCTCCGCGCTCAAGAAAGCGGCCCATTATCCGGATCGCCGAAGGATCGTGCCAGTGGAAGGTGTGTAAGGCCCGGACGGCCGTTAACGCCATCGGCATACCTGCGGAAGCTTCGGCCGTCTCCCCCGGCCCTCGTCCTACGGAACCAGGCGTAGACGCCTTTCAGGAATGCGGTAAAGGAATCCCGGGGCGCGGTCCGCCACGCATCGTCGGCGGCCTTGAACTCATCCAGCTTCAAGCCCGCCTTGGCGGCTCGGTTCAGGAGCCATTGCAAAGGAAGATCGGCCAGCGTGTCCTTGGAGCCGTAGCCCCCGCCGACGTTCGCATGGGCGCCGATAAACCACCGCTGCTCCACCTCGATATTGCGCGGCTTCTTCCGGCCGTCCTTGGTGGTCCACAGCGCCACGTCATACGCCGCGCGGTGCTCGTCCAGCGCGACCGCATGGTAGGCGTGATCCACGATGCCGGACAGCTCGGTGTCGTGCCACGAGTACCTGCCCTTCTCCGAGAGGACCGTGCCGGGTATGCCCAGTGCGCCGACGGTATCCCATACGCCGATGAAGTGGATTCTCGTCCCCATCGGTGTAGCGCTTTGCCAGCCACTCGTATCCCTGTAGCAGATTCCTGCTCAGGCCGTAGCCGAACGTCCCGCCCCGGAAGCGCTCCCACTTGGAGGTGCCGACCCCGGGGCTATAGAAGAACCGCTGTCGCACATCGCCATCGAAATCGTGGAGACGCCGCGCGGTGCGATAGACATTGGTCTGGTCCTCGGGATCGTTCCAAGTCCCGTCGAACAGCAGAACGAGCCTTTGTTGGGTCATGGGTCCTCCTCCTTGTGTTGGTCCATGTTCAGGATACGCTTCGACCACTCAAGCAATGAGCGAATCGCCAGCCATGGCAGTTTCGGTGACCGGGTGCGCCGCTTCTGATGGCGCAACTTTCCGTCCATCGCAACCCGGATCCGGATGGTTGCCACCTAGCCCCTTCTTTGCTGGCCCTTCAGTATGAACTGCTCGCCGATCTGGCCACCGTGGTCGTCGCACTTCTTGGATGTGTACAAGAGAGGGGTTAGGAGGCGATGTGTGAAGATTGAGAGGGTTATGCGGCGGAGATAACCGCTTTCTCGGCACTAGAAGGGAGATCCACAGAGACGAAAAGTTCTCTGGGGTACAGATAATCCTCTCCAGACTCGTCCTTGACTCGCAACTGCCCCATGCTCTCTGCATCTGGGTCAGGGATAACTTCATAGAGCTTCCGGCGCTCTAGAGAGGCAGGGTATTCTTCATTGTCAATGCAAATCACAAAGCACTGATTCATGAGGTCATTCCAGGAATCGCTTGATCTTGAATTCCTTGCGGCCTATGCCGATTGCCTCATACCAGTGTATCTCTGCCGGCCGCTCCATACCACTGGGGAGACGAACGGTGGCAAAGCCCTTGCGCTTCCGCCACCTTCCTTTCCCATAGATTTTCTGTAGCCGTGGAAGTTCACGGATCGACCGACCTACGGCGAAGGTCTCGATTCCCTCGATCTCGCTGACGATCTCAATGGCCACGCTCTACTCCAGACGACTATTAGTTGGCTTGTGGGCTAGATGCTGGCTACAGGCCGTGCACAACCACTGTCATTACCCTGCGTCACGGACCCGGTGACGGCAAACGAACCTTTCACGCAACGGACAGCGGCGAACTCGAGGCGCTCGTGCGGAAGCGCGCTCTCGTCACCCTGCAGACCGAACGGGCGGCGGACCGGCAGGGCCGCGATAACGTCTGGTGGGACACCCTGGTATTCCGGCTCCCGGACGATGGCACCGGCGCGCTGCCGCTGCTGCGCCACGTCATCGTCAACGACGACAAATCATCGACCTACAAGCTCGGCCTGCTGCGCGCCGTCACCCGCATCGCCGACAGCGTCCCCGGCATGGTCCTGCAGCGCAGCGACGACTGGGTCGACCTCCCCCTGGGCCTGATCGGTCTCTACTGGATCAAGCTCTACCAGCCTCTGATCCTGAAACACGGACTGCGCCAGTTGCCCGGTAGTGCCAACTACAGCTTCGCCACCGGCGACTTCGCGGCTCTCTCCGAGCTGTCCCCGCTCGACATCCGCGTGGGCCAAGCCCTGAGCGGTGAGTTAGCCGCCACGGTCCTCGGCGCCATTCGTGATGCCAGCAAGACCGTTCGGACGATGCCGGCCCGCTACATCACCTATCCGGGCAGTGAGCGCCGGGTTTTCGAGACGGAGGCCAAGGCGACGCGGATCAGGTCCGTGCCAGTGCGAACCCGCATATCAGGTGGTGTGGGGAGGGCGGGATAGAAGCCTGTCCTTCTTGCGCTTCTCGAAGTAGGACGGTTGGTGACATTCGGACTCACGCTTCAACTTGAGAAAATTCTTATAGTGTTCCCCGGCAATTTCACCCGACTCCAACGCCTGCAAAACAGCGCAGCCCGGCTCGTTGGTATGCGTGCAATTCCGGAAATGGCAGTGACTGGCGTGCTCAATGATATCTGCATAGTTCGCCTCGACTCCGCCGTCGGTAGCCAGCACCCTGAACTCACGCATTCCAGGATTGTCAATAACCATTGACCCGTTATCGAGGACGATAAGCTCTCGGCGAACCGTTGTATGTCGGCCTTCACCTGTACCGCTGACCTCTTTCGTTTTTTGCAAATCACGGCCGACCAGACCGTTGATGAGGGTGCTCTTGCCCACGCCTGAGGAGCCTACGAAGCAATAGGTCTTTCCGGGCTCCAGGGCGCTCCGTAGTTCGGTCATCCCTTCTTGGGTGACATTACTTAATGTCAGCACCGGCACATCGATTCCGGCACTCCTGATTTGGGCTACCAGCGCGGCCAAAACTGCAGGCTCCACCAGGTCGGTCTTGGTGAGGAGAACGCAGGACGTTGCCCCGCCATCCCTTGTCATCACCAGGTAGCGCTCCAGTCGCTTGACATTGAAGTCGTAATGGCAGGACTGCACAATCATTACGACATCGATATTCGCCGCAATCATCTGGAATTCGATTGATTCGCCGACGGCCTTGCGTCGCAGGCTGGTCTTGCGTGCGAGAATGCCGCGAACCATCCCGAACTGATCAGCCGGCGTCTTTTCGACACACACCCAGTCGCCCACGCAGGGCAGTTTCGCCGAAGATGCCGACTGATACATGTACTTTCCGGAAATTTTTGCCCGGAAAGCACCGGCCTCGTTGAGCAACAGCAACTGATCGCGGTCCACGGCTACAACGCGCCCAACGGCGCCTGCCGGGTCACAGCTTACCCGTGCCTGCTCTTCGAACCAGTCATCCCAGCCTAACGCTTCAAGCTCTGCATTATTCATGTGCATGGCTCTGTCGGTAATCGGCGCATAACGCCCAGCATCAGTGGCGGCGCGTAGCGGCGTCCGCCGCATGCTGTGTACGCCCGAGGGCACGGACTGATGGGGTGCAAGTCCCCTGTAGGAGTACCTGCGGCGCCAGCAGGCGCCGATTGAACTACTAGCCGACGGCAAGGGCGTCCTCGCGAGGGGGCGTCCGGAGGAAGCCCGAGCGCAAAAGTGCGAGCCGACG
>SKYL01000144.1 GCA_007127935.1 Halorhodospira sp.
GACGGCCTGCGCAGCTTCCTCGAAGAGTGATGCCCCGCCGAGGGCCCGCCATATCGTTGCACCCCGCCGCCGCCGGCGGCGGGGTTTTCCGCCCGTAGCGCACGTTGTACGCTTGACCTCTTCCCAGGGCCTGTAGCTCAGCGGTTAGAGCAGGGGACTCATAATCCCTTGGTCGTAGGTTCGAATCCTACCGGGCCCATCACTCCCGTGATGCCCGGCTTTCTTCCGGGCTGCCTCTCATCTCTACGTTGCAACCCCCACCCGCTGCTGTAACGCAGGGCTGGACATTCTGCATATATGCACTAAAGTAGATCTTATACATTGCCTATCGTCATGGCAATATTGATTGCCTATTACAGAGAGAGACCGCTTATGGTCACCATCGCCGAGGTCGAGCACGTCATCAGCCCGCAACGGCTGGATGAACTTCTCCACGGTAACCGGAAGCTCTTCATTGTCGATGTGCGCAACAATGAGGAGTTTCAGCAGCGCCGGATCGAGGGGCGGGGGCTGCCCGACCCGATCCATGTGCAGTACTTCGAACTGATGGACGCCGACGAGGACGATCTGGCGGCCCCGGTGGCGACGTACGCAAAGGAGCACTGGAAAGGGCGGATCCCCTCGGACAGTCTGGTGATCTGCGTATGCGGCAAGGGCGACACCTCCGAGTTTGTCGCCGAAGGGCTGCGCCGCGTCGGCTACGACGCGGTGAACCTCGCCGGCGGCATGGCCGCCTGGGGCGACTACTACGCCATCCGGCTCGCCGCCGAGGCCGGGGCGGTGACGGTCCACCAAGTGGTGCGTCCGGCCCGTGGTTGCCTGAGCTATATCGTGGCCTCCCAGGGTGAGATGGTGGTCATCGACCCGCTGCGCCACGTGGCGCAGTACACTACGTTCGCCCAAGAGCACGGCCTGCGCATCGTCGCCGTCATCGACACCCACGGCCACGCCGATCACATCAGTGGCGGCGCCCGCTTGGCCCGGGATCTCGATGTGCCGTACTACATGCACCCCTACGACGCCATCCACCCCATCGATGTGCTGCCCGCCACCATCTCCTTCCGGTGGATGGGGGACGGCTTCGAGATCCCGGTGGGCGCCACCGCCATCCGGGCCATTCACACACCGGGGCACACCCTGGGCAACATGGTCCTGCTGGCGGACGGGCGGTATCTATTCAGCGGCGACACCACCTTCATCCACTCCATCGCCCGCCCCGACTTGGGCGGCCGGGGTGAGGGGTGGGCCGGACTCCACCACGAATCCCTCACCCGCATCATGAAACTGGGCGACGAGATCACCGTCTTCCCGGGCCACTACAGCCGGCCGCAGGAGGCCGATGCCGAAGGGCTCTTCCGCGCCACCCTGGGTGAGTTGCGGCGCGGCAACGAGGGATTGGGGATGGTGGCGCGGGGGCGCGACGCCTTCGTGCACTATATCCTCAGCGAACTGCCCGAGTTCCCGGAGCAGTACGTGGATATCAAGCGGGTGAATGCCGGGCTGTTGACCCCCGACGAGGAGAAGGCGTCGGAGTTGGAGTTGGGACGGAACCTCTGCGCCCTCTCCGGTGCGTGTAAGGAGAGCGGGTAAACAACCGGTATAACGACAAGGGGCGGCCCGCGGCCGCCCCTTGTGGTGACAACGGCCGGTGGTCTTCAGACGACCGTCACGTCCTCCGCCTGCAGGCCCTTGGCGCCCCGAGTCACACTGAACTCGACCGCCTGGCCCTCTTCCAGGGAACGGAAACCGTCCCCCTGAATGGCACGGAAGTGGACGAACACGTCCTCACCCCCTTCCCGGCTGATGAAGCCGTAGCCCTTCGCATTGTCGAACCACTTTACCGTACCAGTCTCACGCTCTGACATCTCTACAACCTCTAATGCAATCCACTGAAAACGTGACGGGCGGGGCCGGACCTCTCCGCGCCGCAGGAAAACCCGCCACCCCTTTATAGTGACACAAACCCCGGCCGCCGTGAGAAGTTTGCACTAGATTTCCCAGATTTCCGTAGTCCCGTGCTTGTTCCGCTGTTCTCCTCTCCCGATGACCGGCCGATCCCGGCGAACCTTTGCCGGTTCACCGGGTTACGGCGGACCACCAACATCACGTGTTGCACTGCGTCATTTCCTCTGCTATGCTGCAACGCAACAGTCACCCAATAGTCACCGATAGCCGTCAAGAAAACCGACGCGCCAGGAGAACTACCATGATGAACGAAGACGTGATGAAGCAGACCAAGAAGCAGATGGAGCAGGCCGCCGAGCCGATGCGCAAGCTCCAGGGTAAGATGTTGGAGCACACCCAGAAGATGGCCGAGTATCAGCTCGATCTGGCCCGGACCTACACCGACCTGGCCTTCGGTCAGATCCGCGAGTTGGTCGGCATCGGCACCCCCGAGGAGTTGCAAGGCTATGTGCAGCGCAGCTCCGAGACCGCCCGCCGCACCGGCGAGCAGATGACCAAGGACGCCCAGGCCTTGGCCGAGATGGGCAAGTCTATGGGCGACGACGTCCAGCAGTGGGTCCAGGAGAATGTCTCCGAGATCACTGGCCGCTTGAACGTCGCCGGCAAGGGTCCGCGCAAGGCCGCGTAACCGGCACCGCCAGTATGCCGGCAGCGAGGCCGGCGAGCGTACCGCCCGCCTCCGGGGCAATCCCGGGGGCGGGCTTTTTGTGCGCCGCTACGGCACAATATCGCCCTCACGACCCCCGGCAACGGCCGGCTCAACCCCTGGAGATTGAAGATATGGCAATGGCATCGGCACGGCACATCCTGGTGGCAGACCGGGCGTTCTGCGAAGAATTGAAGACGAAGATCGCGGGCGGCGAGGAGTTCGCGGAGATGGCCAAGGCCCACTCCAAGTGCCCCTCCGGTCTCAGCGGCGGCGACCTGGGCTCGTTCCGCCCCGGCCAGATGGTCCCCGAGTTCGACCAGGTGGTGTTCAGCGCCCCCCTCAACGAGGTCCAGGGCCCGGTGCAGACCCAGTTCGGCTACCACCTGCTGGAGGTCACCAGCCGGGAGGACTGACTACTCGTTGCAACTGTGGCCGAACGCCGCCAGCCCCTCTTCCAGGTAGTCCGCCACCAGCGGCGTGGACATCAGGTAGTCGGCGGTGCGCGGCGTCCAGGCCCCTTTGGCCTCGGTGATGGCCTCGTCCCACTCGTCGACGTCGAAATCACCGCGGCCGATCCACATCAGCACCACCAGTTCCACCTGCTGGATCGGCTCCATGTCGTCGACCATGTCCCGCACCTCTTGCAGGCACCAGTCGTCGCTATGGTCCGCCAATACCTGTAGTGCCCAGTCATCGCCCGGACTGCCGGGCACCTCGGGGATGACCACCTCTTCTTTGGCCTGGAACTCCCGCGCCTTGGCGATGAGGAAACAGACCGTCTCATGATTGATTTCCAACATCCCGAGCGCTCCTCCACGGGGGGTGATCCGCAAGCTTACTAAGGTTGCGGAAAGCATTACCAGGGCGGACCACGGGGTCCGGTGCTTGACGGCGGCCTTACGGAATACCCAGTCCCTTGTGAATCTGCACGCTCAACCACCACTGCGGGTGGGCACGGCAGTACGCCACCGCGGCGCGGGCGTTGCGCTCCGCGTCCAGACCGTCCATGGGCTGAAGGTAGAAGTGGCGAAAATCGAGGTCGGCGTACCGCTCCGGCTCGGCGCCGGGCTGCGGATAGACCAGCTTGAGTTCATCCCCCCGTTCCACCACCAGCCGGGTGCCCGCCTTGGGGCTGATGCAGACCCAATCGAGGTTGAAGGGCAATTCGAGGGTGCCGTTGCTCTCCACCGCCACCAGGAACCCCTCGTGGTGGAGCGCGGTCACCAGGCGGTGGTCCAATTGCAGTCCCGGCTCGCCCCCCGTGCAGACGACGTAGGGGGAACCACCACCAGGCCACAGCGCCGCCACGGCCGCCGCCAGGGACTCGGCA
>SKYL01000235.1 GCA_007127935.1 Halorhodospira sp.
ACCATAAAATTTCCATTTACTTTTACCACTCTACTTCAGGAAACTGATTTATAAAGAAGAGGCGAGAGATTAGGCTCGTGGACCCTCTGGCAACCGCCCTTACAGAAGGAAAGGTGCCAATACCTACCCAATATTGGGACCTATAAATTAGACATTATGACCTATCAAAACGATGAAACGCGTGCGGTAAGAACCGTCGCGGCCAGTTCTGACCAAAGAACACATTCAGCTCCTATTTATTTGACCTCCAGCTTCACTTTTGAGGGTGCGGAGGAAGCCAGGCAAATGTTTGCCGATGAAATCCAGGGAAACATCTATTCCCGCTACAGCAATCCCAACTCCAGTGATCTGATAGCCAAAGTTTGTGCTATGGAAGGTACCGATGACGGTATAGCCACCTCTTCGGGGATGGCCGCCATGTTTGGAAGTATCGCGGCACTGCTACAACAGGGGGACCACGTACTGGCAGCCAGAAGCCTGTTCGGTTCTACCCATCAGCTGCTGACCAGGGTATTTCCAAAGTGGGGCATTACCCATACCTACGGGGAAGTGAGCGATGTCCAAAACTGGGAAAAGCTCATCCAGCCCAATACCAAGATGATCTTCATCGAAACCCCATCTAATCCGGGACTGGAAATAATCGATCTGGAATGGATCGGAGCCTTTGCCAATGCACATAACCTGATCCTGGTGGTGGACAACTGCTTTGCTACCCCCTATCTGCAACAACCTGCGAAATGGGGTGCGCACCTCGTCACCCATTCTGCTACCAAATTTATTGACGGACAGGGCAGGGTATTAGGTGGATTGATTTTGGGTAAACAGGATTTGATGGATGAGGTACAGTTTTTTACCCGTCACACCGGACCGGCCATATCCCCTTTCAATGCCTGGCTACTGGCCAAAAGCATGGAGACCCTCCCGGTAAGAATGGACCGGCACTGTGAAAGTGCTTTGAAAATCGCCCATTATTTTGAAGCTAATACGGAATTGGAAGGCGTAAAATATCCATTTCTGAAATCGCACCCACAATATGATCTGGCCAAGAAGCAAATGAGACAGGGAGGCGGTATCATCACCCTGACATTTAAAGGCGGACTCGAAAGGGCCAAAAAATTCATAGACCAACTGCAGATGATTTCCATCACTGCCAATCTGGGGGACAGCAGAAGTATCGTTACCCACCCAGCCTCCACCACCCATAGCAAACTGACCCCAGAAGAAAGGGCTAAGGTGGGCATAGTAGATGGCCTGGTCAGGCTATCTGTAGGCCTGGAACATTCGGATGATATCATTCAGGATGTGGAGAGAGCGATAGACTTATCCAAATAAAACCATCAAGAGGAACAGAAGATAATTGTTCCTCTCTTTTTTTTGGATACCGTTCATCCTGCCTATTTTCCTGTTTTAAATTTTTGTCTATTCTCTCCTCAGCTTTCAAAAAGTTTTCGATATATTGATCCTTGGATTTTATCCCACAATAAACCTCAAAACTCCAGCTCCTTTAATTTAGGCTGAACAAATAGTGAATTCATGAAAAAAGACCAATTATCCGGCACCTCCAATACCAGAAGAAATTTCCTCAAAACCACCGCAACAGCACTGGCCGGTTTCTATTTCGTTCCCAGGAATGTATTGGGCGGCCCGGGCTATACTGCCCCCAGTGACATGCTCCGGGTGGCCGGCATAGGCGTAGGAGGCATGGGCTACAATGACGTAAAAGGGGTGCACAACTCCGGCAAAGCCAATATAGCATTTCTATGTGACGTAGATGACCGCCGCGCAGCTCAGGCAAGAAAAGACTATCCCAAAGCCAAATATTATAAAGATTATAGGGAAATGCTCGATAAAGAGCATAAAAACATAGATGCTGTCACCGTATCCACTCCTGATCATAACCATGCCGTTCAGACCATGGCTGCCATGCAGCTGGGCAAACACGTCTATGTACAAAAGCCCCTTACCCATGACATCTATGAAGCCCGCATGCTCACCAAAGCAGCAGAGGATTATAAAGTGGTCACCCAAATGGGAAACCAGGGCTCCTCAGGAGACGGTGTCCGCCAGATGATGGAGTGGTACAATGCCGGCCTGATCGGGGAGGCACATACCGTGCATTGTTGGACTGACCGGCCGGTATGGCCACAGGGCATTCCCTGGCCACAGAGCAAAGTCAATACACCCGAAGAACTGGATTGGGATCTGTGGTTGGGCACAGCTCCCTACAGGGATTATGTCAATAACCTGGTCCCATTTAACTGGAGAGGCTGGTGGGATTACGGCACCGGAGCACTGGGGGACATGGCATGCCATATCATGGAGCCACCATTCAGAGTTTTGGGATTAGGCTATCCTACTGAGGCAGAATGCAGCGTGGGATCTGTATATGTGGACGAATTTAAGCGGGGCTATTTCCCGGAAAGCTGCCCTCCCTCCTCTTCTGTTACCCTGAGATTTGCAGGCAAGGATGGTAAGGATGATATCAAGTTTCATTGGATGGATGGGGGAATACAGCCGGTCAGACCGGAAGAGCTAGGCCCCAATGAGATCATGGGTGACGGCGGCAATGGCGTGATCATAGAAGGCACCAAAGGTAAGATGATGGCCTCCACTTACGGACGTGATCCCAAACTATTGCCTACCTCTAGAACTGAAGAGGTAAATGTCCCCAAGACCATCCCTAGAGTGGAAGGTGGAGATAGAGGTCATTATGCGCAATGGGTAGAAGCGGCCATCGCCGGTCATGGTAGTAAAGAATTCCAAAATCTAAGTTCTCCTTTTTCTATAGCCGGTCCACTGACAGAGTCTGTCCTTATGGGTAACCTTGCCATAAGAAGCCATGACATCCGTAAGCCTGTAGCAGGCCAGGAAGGAAGGTATACTTATCCGGGCAGAAACATCAAACTGGTATGGGATGGACCGAACATGAAAGTGACCAACTTTGACGAAGCCAATCAATTTGTCAAAAGAGAATACAGAGAAGGCTGGTCCCTCGGCGTCTAGTCTAAAAACAAAGCCCAAAGAAGAGATGTTTCTTTGGGCTTGTTTCATAAAAAAGAGATTGAGTTATTTTTTCGTACTTCTAACTTCGTACTTATTTTCAAAGATTATCAAAACTGATATCATGATCGGGGCTTTTTGAGAAAGCTTCGATAAAGGCATTTCGCAGTACATTGATGATAGTAGGCAGCACCCTTACATTTGTTTCATTGGTATCCCCCTCAAACGGAATTCTGGTCGCCACCTGCTCTTCTTTGGGATTTTCAAATATTTTAAATGCGGCCCCCACTACCACTTCCCAAGCCTTACGTAAAAAGGAAGAGTTTTCATCCTGAAGGTCTATTACTTTTACATTTTCAAATATAGGCTTTAAGTACCCTTCAAAAACCCCGTCCTTCATGGCGATCTCCGTAGAGGCGTAAAGCTGGCCCGCTTCAAAGGTAAAATTGGCATATGCTTCCGTAAATTCATTTAAAGCCGTCAAATCTACCTGGTCCATCTCTATCACGGCATCGAAGTCAGGTCTTTCTTTAAGGATATTCAGATCTACATGACCGTCTATCACTCCTCCCCCGATAGTAATCGCAGAGATCGTGACCGCGGAGGGCAGGGCCCTGTTATCCTCGTTTACATTACCAAGGTTGGTGGCGTTTACATTTAGATCCTTAAAGAACATATCTACTTTAGGACTGGCCGTGGGATCCAGGTAATGGACCTCCCCATTATGGATGGTGAAGGTATTGATATTGATAGGCATCAGCTCATCCAGCACATGGGCAAAATCAACATTTTCACCATCCTCCACTTCCTCACCGTCAGAGATCAGGTTCAGTACAGGGCTTTCAAAGTGTATATCACCCACTACCCTGCCTTTAAAAAGCGCTCTCCATTCCAAGGATATGTCAATGATATCCGCCGCAAAAAACGGTATAT
>SKYL01000088.1 GCA_007127935.1 Halorhodospira sp.
TACGGTTTCCGATCACATCAAATCCATGTACCGGAAACTGAATGCATCCAGTTGCGTGGAGGCCGTCCTGCAAGCCCTTCAACTCGGGCTCATCGAACCGGACGAACTCGCCGGCGCCGGCCACGGTCCCAACGTCGGCGCACTCCATATCACCGCTCGATAACGAAGACACCGACCGCCTCCTGGATCTCGCTGCCCAACGCATCGATCTCATCGGCGGTGATAAGGTGGAACCCGCCGCCGGCCACATCCTCGGTGATGAGAAGGACGTCCACATGGCTGTCGGCGGCCAGGGCGGAAAGCTCCTCGGCGCTGCCGTCCGCCGCCAGGTAGGTGAAGCCGCCGCCGTCCAGTTCACCGAAGTGCGTGTGCGCCCCCGCCAATTCCCCCGAGAACTCCGCCCACCACGCCTCGGTGAACTCGTCGTGCTCCCGGAAGAGGTCGATGCGGCCACTGACCTCGGCCTGCATTGGATCGAAGAGCAGTTCCACGCCGCCCACGCCGGCCTCCAGGTCGAAGTGGCCGGCGGCGGTGGTACGGGCCATACCGTGTAGATCGTGCGCCGGATCGTAGGAGTTGAACGCCAACTCACGGTTGAGCGCCGCGAGATCTTCCTCGCTCATGGGCTCGGCGGAGACCCAATAGACATCGACCGCCCCGTCGCCCCCAAGGTCTTGACCAGCCCAGTGCCCCCAGGAATAAAGGGCGTCCGCATTCACCGCATCATAGAGATAGTCGTACGATTCACCCTCCGGGTCGTCCGGATCGATGAACGATCGGTAGATCCCCTCGTCTTCCTGTTCCAGGATGTATTCGGCGAAAAGCGTACCGCCGGCGCCTTCGGGGCCGGCGATCAATGCGGACCGGCCGGTGGCCTCGAAATCATAGTCACCACCAAGCTCCTCCCGAATTCCCGGCTCGTCCTCCGGCACATCGTCTTCCAAGTCACCTCGAACATCGGAAGTCACTCCTTCATCGCCGGTCTCGATCTCGTCAGCGGAAACGCCGACCTCATCATCCAGATCGTCCGGATCGTCGAAGGTCAGGCCATCGTCGTCCTCTTCGGCCTCATCGTCGTCTTCGGTCTCCGGTGACTCCTCGGCCTCATCGTCTTCATCACCCTCATCCGCCGCTTCGACCTCGTCGTCATCGTCCTCGGCGTCTTCCTCCTGCTCCGGCTCTTCGTCCTCATCTTCTTCGTCGTCGTCCTCCTCCGCGTCCTCTTCCTCTTCCTCTTCCTCGCTATCGTCGTCGGTCTCTTCCTCTTCCTCCTCCTCGTCGAGGCGGTCCAGAAGATTCGGGCGCTCCAGCAGGCCCACCACCGGCGCTTCGGGATCGCTGACCAGGCCGTAGGGGTAGTCCTGATCCTCACCCAGATCCATGTCGTCGGTACCCGTGGCATTGGCGAGGTTGATCACCCCCCGCGTCGCGCCCGCCGCCGAGCCCTCGGCGTCGTCATGGGCCACCATGTAGGTAGTGCCCCGGATGCCGATGGTCGCCACAGGGGTCTCCACCTCGGTGTGGCGACCCAACGCCCCGGAGACCGCCCGGAGTCCGCCCTCGACCAGCGTCTTGCGGCTCTCGCCTTCGCCGCTCTCGGCGTCGAACTCGAAGGCCTCGATGCGCAGCTCGGTGCTCTCGTGGAGAGTCACCGTCTCGCCGTCGTCGAGCCGGAACTGCACCCGCGCACCGGCGCCGGTGGCGATGAGGTCGCCCACGAAGAGTTCGTCGCGGCGGCCAAGGGTCCGCACCGACTCCTCCCGCGTAGCCAGAACCTCGCCGCGGGTGACGAGCACCACGCCCACCGGGTCGGCCAGCGCGCGCAAGGGCCAGCCGGCGCCGACGAGCAGAAATAGCAGCGCCAGCAGCCAGACACCGGCCGGCCCGCCGCGATGTGAATCCTTCACTTCAATCCCAGTCATAGCGCACCCCCACTCGCGCTTCGATACGGTCGTATTCTTGCAGTGTCACGTTGGAAAACTTCTCGGTGGCCGCCGCCTCGCCGACGACGCGCAGGCGCTCGCCCAGGCCGTAGGAGTGGCGCACCACCAGCCGCAGAGTGTTGGAGCGCTCGGCGCCGCCGTCGAAGTCGTCGCTGAGGTCGGTGAAGATCTCGGTAAGCGGCGCCTCTTCGGCGAAGCGCTCGTGCTGCAACGCGGCGCTGACGGAGAGAGTGGAACGCTCGTCGAGCGGCCACGCCACGCCCCCGAACATGCCGAGAATGTCGCGGCTGAAGTAGTCGTAATCGCTGTCGCGGACCCGCTCGGCGGTGAGGTTGGCGCCGCCGAAGGCGGTCTGACCGCCCTCGCCGATCCGCCGGGAGAGCGAGCCACCGGCAATGACGCCCCACAACTCGCGCCCCTCGATCTCCGGGTAGTCGGCGCCGTAGAGCCGCCCGCTGGCCTGCCAGCGGGCGCTCCCCTCACCCCACTCCACGGTGGGGGCCACCGCCGCCATACGGCGGAAGCTGTCTCCGCCGAGTCGCGCCTCCTCAAGCTCGGCGCGCAGCCGGTAGCGCCGCTCATCGCGGCGCCACGCCGGACCTCCGGCCAAGCGCACGGTGAGCAGGTCGAAGTCGTCGACGCTGAAGTAGTCGCGGTAGTCGCCCCGCGCTTCCAGTTCCCAGGCGCGGCGGGCGGTCACCGGACGATAGTGGCGCCAGCCGGCGTCCAACTCCGCGAAGCCGCTGCCGTCCTGGTCCTGGTCGATACGGAAGGCGACATCGCCGATGACGGTTTCGAAGGCGTCGTCGCCGCCCTGGACATTGCTGTCGTAGCCCAAGTCGAAGCCGATCCACGTCTCGCTGCGCCGCCGCCGCTCGGCGGTGCGGCGCTCGATGGCGGCGAGGAAACGCTCGATGCGGGCCGCCACTTCCGGCGGCGGCTCACGCTCCAGCACCCGCTTGAAGTGGCGCTCGGCGCTCTCGTAGTCGCCGCCGGTGAAGCGCGCCCGCGCCAACTCGAGCCGCGCGCGGTCGGCGTCCGGACGCGCGAAGACCACGCGCTCGAAGTAGAGCGCCGCCTCATCCGGCTGGTCGGCACGCGACAGCGCCGTACCGGCGGCGAAATCGAAACGCGGCTTGCCGGCGTACTCCAAGCTCTCAAGGCGGGCCAGCTCCGCCGCCTCTTCGACACGGCCGGCGGCGAGCAGGCCGTTGATGCGGGCGACGGCCTCCACCCACGGCGGTGGGGGCCGGGGCGGCACATCGGCGGAAGTGGGCGGCGGTTCGGGTTCAGCGGGCGGCTCGGGCTCGGGCGGATCGGGCTCGACCGGTTCCGGCTCGACCGTCTCCGGCGCGGGCGGTGGCGCGACCTTCTCCTTTGCCGGTACCGGCAATCGGAACCGCTGACCGGGGAAGATCAAATCGGGATCGTCGATCTTTGGGTTTTTGTGCCAAATCTCCGGCCAGCGCAGGGGATCGCCCAATTGGTGGGAAGCGATCCCCCACAGCGTATCGCCACGGCGGACTTCATGGACCTCCGTTGCAACTGCTGCCGCGCTCGCCGCAACCAGGGCCGGCACCGCGAACGAGCCCGCAAGAACGGCGCGGGCGCCGGCCTGCACCGACCTTACGTTGTAGGGTCCGCCCCTTGTTGTTGTCATACGCCGCCCGTCTTCGCATCCACGAAGGGTGATCGCTCTAGCCTTGGAAAGGCCGCACGCCGACTCACCAGACCAACTCGCCGGTCTCGGTGTCGAAGACGGCCAAGCCGCGGCGGAGCTTCTCGTTGGCGCGGGTGAAGCTGCCCCCGATGTAGAGGCGGTCGCCGGACGCCGACATCGACTGGCCGGAGGGCGACACCCCGCCCCCCCCGAGGAGCGACGGCTCCCAGCCGGAGACCAGATCGCCGGTGTCGGCATCGAAGGCCGCCAAGCCATCCTTGGACTGGCCATTGGCGGCCTCGAAATCACCGCCGACAAA
>SKYL01000241.1 GCA_007127935.1 Halorhodospira sp.
AGGACCCGGAGACCGGGGAGGAGCGGTTCGTCTTCACCTGCTTTGAGCAGGACCAACCGCTCGACGCGGTGGACTTCCAGCACTTGAACGCACGGCTGCGGCAGAACTCGGTCCAGGAGAAGCTGGCCAACCGCTGGCTCGACCTGCTTCTGGAGCGTGTGCCCGACCTGCCGAAGGTATAGTTGCCCGGAATGCCGGTCGGTGCGGGTGATATCCCACACCGACCGGCACACGGGTAGGGCATATCCCACGCTTCATTCCGCCGCCCCCCTCTTTGTCACACGTGATTTCAATACGTTGCGTGGTGGCACGAAGCGTGCTTACATTGCTTCCAAACTATACAGCGGACACTGCGCTCCCTTGATACAATCCCCTGCCATGGAATTGATCGATATCGGCGCCAACCTCACCCACAGCGGTTTCAGCAAAGACCTGGAACAAGTTCTCCACCGTGCGCTGGAGGCCGGGGTGGCCGGTTTTGTCGTCACCGGCACCGACGAGCGCGAGTCGATCCGCGCCCAGGCGTTGGCGGCGCATAACCCGGGCCACATGCGCTCGACGGCCGGATTCCACCCCCACATGGCGCGCACCTTCGGCGCCGACTCGGAGTCGGTGTTGCGGGAGTTGGCGGCCACGGACGAGGTGGTGGCCATCGGGGAGACGGGGCTCGACTTCTACCGCAACCACTCTCCACCCGAGGTACAGGAACGGGTCTTCGAGCGGCACTTGGAACTGGCCGCCGAACTGGGTCTGCCGGTCTTCCTCCATCAACGCGACGCCCACCGGCGCTTCACCGAGATGATCCGCGCCTACCGCGATCAACTGGTGGGAGGCGTGGCCCACTGCTTTACCGGTGATGCCGCCACGGCGCGGGCGTATCTCGATCTGGACCTGCACATCGGGGTCACCGGTTGGATCTGCGACGACCGGCGCGGGCAGGCGGTACGGGAGGCGATACGCGAGATTCCGCCCGATCGCTTAATGATCGAGACCGACTGCCCCTACCTGCTGCCCCGGGATCTCAATCCCACCGATGCCGGGTTGCCGGTGAAAAATCGCCGGAACGAACCGTGCCTGCTGCCCCATATCGCCCGGACGGTGGCCCGCCATGCGGGGCGCGATCCGGAAGAGGTTGCGGCGTCCACCACCGCCGTGGCCCGGCGCTTTTTCCATATGGAGGGGTAACGCTTGGAATTCTCCCTCTTCGCCGCCTTCGTGATCGGCCTGTTCAGCACGGTACACTGCCTCGGCATGTGCGGCGGAATCTCCGGCGCCCTCACCGCCGGCGTCGATCCCAGCCAACGGGCCCACGCCGGACGCCTCGTGCTCTTTTCCACCACCTACAGCCTGGGGCGGATCACCACCTACACCATCGCCGGCGCGGTGACCGGGGCGCTGGGCGGAAGCATCGTGACCCATATGGGACCCCAAGGGGCATGGATCGCACAATTGGTGGCGGCCTCCTTTCTCGCCGCCCTGGGCCTCTATATCGCCGGTTGGTTGCCGGGGCTGGCGAAGCTGGAACGGATCGGCCTGCCATTGTGGCGCCGCCTGGAACCAGTCGGACGGCGGCTCCTCCCAGTACGCCGCCTGCCCCACGCCTACGCCTTCGGGCTGGTCTGGGGCTGGCTGCCGTGCGGGCTAACGTACTCCGCCCTGATCTACACCCTGGGTGCGGGAGGCGCATTACAGGGGGCCGGATTCATGCTCTTTTTCGGGCTGGGGACCCTGCCGGCCATGGCGGCGGCCGGGGCGGCCGCCGGCGCCGTTTTGAACTGGATCCGCCGCCCACCGGTCCGGCGAGCTTTCGGGGTGGTGATCATCATCACCGCGATAGCGATGCCGTTGGCCCACCGGCTCGACCTATTGGGCCACGGTGATGGGCACAGCCACGGTGCGGCGGAGCACGCCCACCAACCGGCGGATTCCGGCCATGATCATCACGATCACGACCACATGCACGATCACGACCATGATCACCGGCACTGACCGGATCAGCGCCCGGACGGGCGTACCCGTGCTTCCACCGTCTTCCGGCTGCCGTCACTGAAGTTCAGCACCAGTTGCACCACCTCCCCCCGGCTCAGGGGGCGGCGCAGATCCACCAGCATCAGCTCGGGGCCGCCGGGTTGTAACGTCACGGACTCGTCGGCGGGCAGATAGAGCGCCTGGACCCTTCGGGACTGATAGATCCCACTCTGGAGTACCGTGGCGTGGAGCAGCGCCTCCACCGCCACATCGGTGTAGACCGACAACAACTGAAAGGATCGGTCTGCGGTGTTATGCAGCGCCATCTCGGCGTCGGTGGTGCCGTTGCCGTGCCGCGGCTCCCCGACCCAGACCCACTCCACCTCCACCGCCTCCGCGGCGGTGGGCGGCAACGGCTCCGGCTCGGGCATCAAGTCCGGGAACGCCGTTGCCCGCTCCGTCAGCGCCGGTTGTTCGCGAAGGCGGCGCCGCCGCTCATCCAACAGCCGGTCCCGCTCTTCAAGAATCCGTTCCACCTCGTCGGGACTGCGGCGCAGCAGATCCACCGGCTCCCGGTCCGGGCCGAGCAACGGCAACCGCACCCCGCTCTGGCGGGCGGCGGAGTCGGCATGCGCCGTTCCGGCCTGCACCCAGAGCAGTGCGGCGAAGACTATAGCGATGATCGGCGATCTGGCCATGCACCCACTCCGGCTCCACGGTGGCCCATTGGTCACACGGGCCACCCCCTGTAGATCGGCATCTGCGGGCGAAGCTTGACCCCGCGGGAAAAATCCCTACCCTACTCCGGCCATCCTTGTGGTGGCGCCGACCCTGCGAGATTGACTCAAAAGCCCATGGAAGAGAAAGCCCCCATGACCCCCGTGCGGGCCTCCGACTTGGTGGTCGGAGAGAAGATTCCCTGGCCGATCTACGACCGCTACGGCTGGTTGTTGTTGCGCGCCGACTCCGTGGTCGAGACCCAGCGACAAAAAGACATCCTGGTGGAGGCGGGGTTCCGGGAACGGGCGCCCGGCGAGCCCGACAGCCCTTCGGGGCCGGTGCGCCACCGCCCGAGGGCGCCGGAACGCGATCCCAACCCCTTTACCCTGTTCAACCGGATCACCCTCCGCCTGGAGGAGTGTCTGCGCCTGGTCACGGCGCGGGAAGCCCACGCGCTGCGCCTGTTGACCGCCCTCGGCACCACAGTCCACCATCTCATCGACCAAGACGCCGACGCCGCCCTGGGGGCCGTGCATCTGGCCCACTCCTTGCCCTACAGCGTGCGCCATCCGGTCCAAAAGGCGATCATCTGCGAGACCATCGCCCGCACCCTGGATTACGACGCCGAACGCCGTGCATCCATCGTCCACGCCGCCTTGACGGCGAACCTGGGCATGATCGAGATCCAGGAAGACTTGGAGCAGCAGACCTCGCCGTTGACTCGGGAGCAAATGGCGGCGATCCACGCCCACCCGGAACAGTCGCGCCTGCGCCTGGAAGCGGCCGGGGTCACCGATACAGTCTGGCTCGACATCATTTCCCAGCACCACGAGAAACTGGACGGCACCGGTTATCCGAATGGCCTGAAGGGCGATGAGATCCTACCCGAGGCCCGGCTGGTCGCCCTCGCCGACGTCTACTCGGCCATGATCACCCCCCGCCACTACCGTGCCTCGGTGGACGCGAGGCAAGCCATGCGGGACATCTTTCTGGCCCGGGGGCGGGAGTACGACCGGGAGATGGCGGAGATCTTCATCAAGGTTCTGGGCATCTTCCCGCCCGGGCTCTACGTCAAGCTCTCCAGTGGCGAGGTGGCGGTAGTGGTCCGCCGGGGCGCCGATGCCAAATATCCACGAGTGGCCGCGGTGGTGAAGCGCGGAGGCGAGCCGTACGTCAACCCCCGCTTGATCGAGACCGCCCCCGGCGGCCCCACCATTACC
>SKYL01000039.1 GCA_007127935.1 Halorhodospira sp.
AAGAGTTGATCCCGGAAGAGGCGATCGCGCTGATCGAGAAGAACGGCGTGGTCCTCAAGGGGCCGATCACCACCCCGGTGGGCGAGGGGTTCACCTCGGTCAACGTCGCCCTGCGCAAGCGCTTCCAGCTCTACGCCAACGTGCGGCCGGTGATCTCCATCCCCGGCACCCGCGCCCGCTACGAGAACGTCGATATCATCACCGTGCGGGAGAACACCGAGGGAATGTACTCCGGCGAGGGGCAGACCCTCTCGGAGAGCGGCGACCGCGCCGAGGCGCGCAGCGTGGTGACCCGGGAAGAGTCGCTGCGGGTGGTGCGCTTTGCCTTCGACTTGGCGGTCCGGTTGGGCCGGACCAAGGTCACCGCGGTACACAAGGCGAACATCATGAAGACCACTTCGGGGCTCTTCCTCCGCTGCGCGCGCGAGATCGCGGAGCAGTACCCGGCCATCGCCTTCGAGGAGATGATCGTCGACGCCTGCTGCATGAACCTGGTGATGGACCCGTCCCGCTTCGACGTGATCGTCACCACCAACCTCTTCGGCGACATCCTCTCCGACCTGTGCGCCGGGCTGGTGGGCGGTCTGGGCATGGCGCCGGGGGCCAACATCGGCGACGACAAGGCGCTGTTCGAGGCGGTCCACGGCTCCGCCCCGGACATCGCCGGCAAGGACATCGCCAACCCGACGGCGATCATGCTGGCGGCGGCGATGATGCTCGATCACATCGGCATGCAGGAGAAGGGCGACCGGCTGCGGCTGGCCATCCGCCACACCATCGCCAACGGCGACCGGGTGACCCCCGACCTGGGCGGCTACGGAACCACCACCACCTTCACCGACGCCGTCGTGGAGCGGATTACCGGCAACAACGGCTGATGCGATGGCCCCGTCATTGCGAGCGTAGCGAAGCAATCTCTACCAGTCGCTCGCCAACATATGGAGATTGCTTCGCTACGCTCGCAATGACGGTGTAATCAGCGCTTCGCTAGCGTACCGCCCCCTCTTTTGCTACCGTACCGCGTCTTCCGACGATCGCCCCCCATTCAGGGACGGATTCGTTTGCCGATATGTAATATATAGCTAGCGGCGGACTCGCCGCCCCAGCCCGTGGATTACGACACGCCCATGGTTACCACACCGTCCGACATCGCACCCCGCTCCAAGGCCGACACCCTGCCCCGCGCCGCCGTCATCGGCGCCGGCGGATGGGGCAAAAACCTGGTCAATAACCTCCATGAGATGGGCACGCTGGCCGGTATCGCGGACACCAATGCCGACCACCGCCGCCTGATGGCCGAGACCTACCCCGAAGTCACCCCGGTGGCCGACTACCGCGAAATCCTGGAGAGCGACATCCCGGCGGTCCTGGTGGCCACCCCGGTCGCCACCCACTACGAGGTGGTGCGCAACGCGCTGGAGTGCGGCAAGCACGTCTTTGTCGAAAAACCGCTGACCATGGACCGCGACGAGGCGTGGGCCTTGGCGCGGCTGGCGGAGTCACGGAACCTGATCCTCATGGTCGGCCACCTGCTGCTCTTCCAGCCGGCCGTCCTGTGGCTGCGCGACTACCTCGCCGGCGGCGGCATCGGCGAGGTCCGCGGCATCCACCAGGAGCGGCTCGGCCTGGGCCGGGTCCGCGCCTACGAGAACGCCCTGTGGTGCCTCGGCACCCACGACGTGGCGGTGCAACGCTTCCTGCTCGGCGATTTGCAGCCGGTGACGTTGCGGGTCAACGGCCAATCGATCCTCCAACCCGGCATCGAGGACGACGTCTACCTCCACCTGGAGTACCCCGGCGGCGTCCAGAGCCACCTCCACTGCTCGTGGTTCTGGCCGGAGCGGCGGCGCGGGCTGACCATTCTCGGCTCGGAAGGGATGATCCAGTACGACGAGATCCGTCAGATCATCACCCACCACCGCAAGGGGGTCGACAAGCGGATGGAGGTTCGGGACAACGGCTCCGAGGTCGTCTACAACGGCCACGGCCAACCGTTGCGCCTCGAACTGGAGCACTTTCTCCAGGGTGTGGCCGACGGCACCCCGATCCGCTCCGACGGCCGCTTCGGCGCCGAGGTGGTGGACCTGCTTTACCAAGCCACTGAATTGCTGCGGCGCGCCGAGAAGGACGCCGTTCCGTACCCGTAAGAGAGACCAGGAGCCCACGGCGTTGCAAATCCCCATCTACAACCCCGCCCCCCAGTACGAGGCCCTGCGTGAAGAGCTGGAGCAGGCCGCCAAAGACGTCCTCGCCTCCGGCATCTACATCCTCGGCCCCAACGTCGAGGCGTTCGAGCAGGCCGTGGCCGAATACCTGGGCTGCCGCCACGCGGTGGGGGTCAACAGCGGCACCGACGCCCTGGTCATCGCCCTGGTGGCCGCCGGCGTCGGTCACGGCGACGAGGTGGTGACCTCGCCGTTCACCTTCTTCGCCACCGCCGAGGCCATCAGCCTGGTGGGCGCGCACCCGCGCTTCGCCGACATCGACCCGGCGACCTTCAACCTCACCGCCGAAACCATCGAGGCGGCGATCACCGACCGGACCACGGCGATCCTGCCGGTCCACGTCTTCGGGCAGGGGCCGGACATGCAGGCCGTCAACGCGGTGGCCAAGCGCCACGACCTGCGGGTGGTGGAAGACGTGGCCCAAGGGTTCGGCGCGCGCCAAGGGAGCAAGGGGCTCGGCGCCCTTGGCGATCTGGGCGCCCACTCCTTCTACCCGACCAAGAACCTGGCCGGGTTCGGCGACGGCGGCATGATTACCACCAACAGCGCCGCCCTGGCCGACCACTGCCGCAAGCTGCGGGTCCACGGCTCCGCCCAGCGGGATCACCACCCGGAGATCGGCTACAACTCCCGGCTCGACGCCCTCCAGGCCGCCCTGCTCCGGGTCAAGCTGCCCCACGTCGACACCTGGAACCAACAGCGGCGCGACGCCGCCGCCATCTACACCGAACTGCTGGACGGCGTCGACGGCGTTATCTCCCCGGTGGAAGCGCCCCACGGCACCCACATCTACCACCAGTACACAGTGCGCATCACCAATGGCCGCCGCGATGCGGTGAAGACCGCCCTCCAGGAGGCCGGCATCGGCTGCATGGTCTACTACTCGGTACCGGTCCACCACCAGCCGGTTTACAAGCACCTGCACGCCAAGTGCCCCGAGGCCGAACGCGCCTGCGGCGAGGTCCTGAGCCTGCCGATGTGGCCCGGCCTCCCGGCCGACGCCCAGGAGCAGGTGGTGGAGGCGCTGAAAGGCGCGCTGCGCTAAGAACCGTCAGGTCAACGCCACGCCTTTGATCAAGGCGTGGACATCCATCCCCGGCGCCAGCCCCAGCCGCTCCAGGGAGCGGCGGGTGATGCGGGCCAGGAGTATTTGATCGGCCACGCCCAGCCGGATCACGACGTGGCCGGGATGGGGGTCATCGCTGATCTCCAGTACGCGGGACGGGAAGCAGTTGAGGACGCTGGTCCCCTCGGGCGGCGCCAAGTTGATCGCCACGTCCCGCGCCATCACGCGCACCCGCACCCACTGTCCCGGCTCGATCTCCTCGCGGGAGATCACCAATGTGCCGCCGTCGAACGCCAACTCGGTGAGGTGGTGGCGGTCGTCGTGGCGGGCCACCACCGCCTCGATAACGGCGGAGGCGGTCTCGGTGTGGGCCAACGGCAGGTCGCCGCGGGTGAGCATTTCGGCCAGCGGGCCTTCCGCCACCACCCGGCCGTCCTCCAGCAAAACCATGTGATCGGCGATCCGCGCCACCTCGTCGAGGGCGTGGCTGACGTAGACCACGGGGATGGAGAGCCGGTCGTGGAGGCGCTCGATGTACGGCAGGATCTCCGCCTTGCTGGCGGCGTCCAGGGACGCCATGGGCTCATCCATCAATAGCAGGCGCGGGCCG
>SKYL01000150.1 GCA_007127935.1 Halorhodospira sp.
TGAAGATCACCCTCGGTCACGCCCTCGGTATGGCCCGGCTGCGCGCGCCCCCTACACCGGCCGGAACGGGAGAGCCTGGGCTGTTGGTGGGCCGCAGCCGGGCGGTGCGGGAGGTCGGTCGGATGATCCCCCGAGTGGCCCGGGTGACCGCACCGGTGCTGATCACCGGCGAGAGCGGTACCGGCAAGGAGTCGGTGGCCCGGGCCGTCCACGACTTCTCTCCGCGACGGGAAGGGCCGTACCAAGTGGTCAACTGCGGTGCGGTGCCGGTGAACTTGGTCACCTCGGAGTTGTTCGGGCACGAGCGGGGGGCCTTTACCGGCGCTCACCGGACCCGGACGGGGCGGGTCCAGGCCGCCCACGGCGGAACCCTCTTCCTCGACGAGATCGGCGACCTGCCGTTGGAGGCCCAATCGTCCCTGCTCCGCTTCCTGGAGAACCGCACCGTGCAGCGTGTGGGGGGGGAGCGGGAAGAGTCCGTGGACGTGCGGGTGGTGGCCGCCACCCATCAGGATCTGGAGGTGGCGGTGCGTGCCGGCCGCTTCCGTGAAGACCTCCTCTACCGCCTCAACGTCCTCCATGTGCACATGCCGCCGCTGCGCGCCCGCAACGGGGATACCGTGCTCCTGGCCCGGCACTTCTTTCGCGTCTTCGCCGGGGATCAGGCAGGCGGTGTGCGGGGGTTCAGCGCGGCGGCGGTGGCGGCCATCCAACGCCACGGTTGGCCGGGCAACGTGCGGGAGCTGATCAACCGGGTGCGCCGCGGCATGGTCCTCTGCGACAACCGCTACATCCTTCCCGAGCACATGGGACTGGAGGACGGCTCGGAAGTGGCGTCCTACCCGACCCTGGATGAATTGCGTGCCGACGCCGAACGGCGGGGGATTCGGGCCGCCTTGCTGGCCTGCGACGGCAATGTCTCCGCCGCCGCCCGCCGCCTGGGGGTTTCCCGGGTGACGCTCTACCGCTTGGCGCGGTGCCACGGCATTCACCTGTCGGGGGACGGCGCCGACGGGCGGCGACGGCGGAGGAAGACGCCCCGTGAAGAGTGAATCGGGCTCGATCCATCGGTGGAGGAGGTGAACGTTGCGTCGCCAACGAGTATGTGATCAATGCGCCCGCCTCAGCTGGTGGGGGGGGGCTGCGCTGCTGATGGTCTGCGGGGCGGCGGCCGAGGAGACACCCCAGCCGGTGGGGGAGGCGCCGCCTCCACCGGAGGCAGAGGCCGCGACGGCGGCCGTCTTCGAGGAGCGGGGCCTGCTGACGCCGCCCGGCGGCTGGGTGGTGGAGCCGTCGTTGCACTACAGCCATAGCACCGCCACCACGGTGGCCATTGATGGGTTCACGATCCTCCCGGCGCTGGCCATTGGGCTGATCGATATCACCGAGGTCCAGCGTGACACCTATACCGCCGCCCTGGCGGTACGGCGAGGGCTCACTCCCCGTGTCGAAGTGGGTGTCAAGGTGCCTTACGTCTGGCGCGAAGAGTCGGTGCGCAGCCGGGAGGTGCTCCAGGACAGCGAACTGGATCAGGTTTCGGAATCGGACGGTCATGGCCTGGGCGACGTGGAGTTCGGCATTCACTTCCAGTTCAATCGGGCGGTGACCGGTTCCCCATTCTTCATCGGCAACCTGCGGGTCAAGAGCCGTACCGGCACCTCACCGTACGATGTGGACCGGCGGGAGGTCCGCGCCGGGGAGCGTGTCGGTGTGGTCTTCGATGAACAGCCCACCGGTTCCGGGTTCTGGTCGGTGCAACCGAGTGTGACGATGATCTATCCGACGGAACCGGCGGTCCTCTTCGGCAACATCAGCTACCTGTGGAATGTGGAGCGGGATGTGGGCGGCGGCGAGGGACGGGTCAATCCCGGTGACGCCGTGGGGGTGAGCGTCGGTATGGGGATCTCGTTGAACCACCGGACGTCGGTCAGTTTCGGCTACGATCACAATGTGGTCTCCCGGACGCGCCGCCAGTATGACACCGGCCTGGACCCGGTCTTCCAGCGCATCCATGTGGGCACGTTCCTGTGGGGGATCTCCCACCGCTTCTCGCCGCGAACGACGCTCAATTTTTCGGTGGGGATCGGGGCGACGTCGGCGGCGCCGGATGTCCAGATGGGGGTCCGGCTGCCCCTCCGGTTCCACTGACCCCGTACGGCGGGTCAAGTCCCGCAGGCTCTGGCTCTATCGAACGGTCAGATGCTCCACAATGTGGGCGTCCAACTGGCGGCGGGCGGCGACCCGGGAGACATCGACACCGGAGATGTCGATGTTCATCAAGGTCTTATGGAGGATTTTTTGGCCGTCCAGGCGGTTCTGGATGACGGTGGCCCAGCCGCCGCCGGTGAAGGAGTCCACGGTGGCCCCATCCAGGCCGGTCTGGATCAGCACGCCGCCCCACTCCTTGGACTCCAGCAGCGAAGAGGATGAATTGCGTAGGACGGTGCGTGCCACCTCTTCGCCGTTGACCAGGGTGATCTGCTCTAGACCCAAGGCGATTTCCAGGCCGTTGCGGTGGATCAGGCCGCCGCGCTGTGACGCCAGATCGCCATCGCTCACCGGGGGTTGATCGAGGTGGATCAAGGGGTCCGCCGCCGCCAGGGGGGATGCGGCCAAGGCGGCGCATAGCATCCACCGCCGCAGCGCCGCGCTCTTTCGGGGGGCGAAAGACGGGCGGTGCTGTCGTCCGGCGGCCGGAATGGACACGGCGCCGGATGGCGGCGGGAATGGGCGGCGGCGGACCGGAACCTTGGGCATGGTGGCTTACCAGTCCGAGGGGCGGGGGAGCGTCAGCAGAAAGCCGGCCAAGCTCTCCCGTTCCAGGGCGGTGTCAAAGGGCGGTGGGGTAACGGCCGTCCATGCGGCCGGGGGGTTGAAGCGTTCTCTGGCGGTGTCGACCCGATCCCGGATCAGAAAGAGGATATCGTTGGTCCGGAGGGTTTCGAATTCCCGCTTTCCGTAGGTTTTCAGGCCCAACGCCGGGTCGCCCACCAGTACACGCCCATCGTCGACGCCCTTGATTACGACAAAATGGCGGTAGCCGTCGATTTCCACCAGGGCGATGGCCGGGACACCCAACTCCTCCAGTGCCGCCAAAGGGATGCGGAACCCGTCGGAGGGGATGCCGCGGGAATCGAGATAGCGCTTCATGTCGAGGAGCGAAAAGCCTTGGGCTTGGATGCGTTGCGGATCTCCCAGCTCGTACATGTGGGAGAAGGTCTCCTTCTCCGTGGTGGGAAGGCCGTAGTGGTAGGTCAGGAGCGTCGCCAGGGCGGCGGAGCCGCAACTGAAGTCGTAGCGTTGCCGGACCACTGAGCGAAAACGCATGGATTGGAGGTCGGCCACCGGTACGCCGATGCTTCCCACCGCTCCGGGGATGGCCACCGCGCCACCGTTGCCGGTGGCAGCCGTAGCGGGAGAGGCCGACACGCCGGTCAGCAGGATCACGAGACTGATGCAGATGCCTTCGAAATACGCTCGATACGCTCGGGTCATGGGGCGCCGCCTCAAGGGGTGACGTTGATATTGAGGATCATCGATTCCTGGATGATGACGTTGTGGCCACTGTTCTGGATGACCGTGGCAATGCCGTTGATGTCCGAAAGTGCGCCGGCGCCCAACAGGTTGTCCCCACTGTAACCGCCCTCGACACTGGTGTTGTCCATATGTGCAATGGTGTTGGCATGGCTGAGTTGCCAGGTGCCGATGTCCTGCCGTGCCCGTTGTGTTTCGAGGATCTCGCTGTCCACTGCCCCGGTCAGGGAGAGGGTGTCGGCGGACGCGGTCTGGATCGGCGCACCGTGGAGCGCCAGGGCCAGCAGCACGGCCGGCAGGATCGCGGCTCCGGTGATCGTTCCGGCTCGAGTGCGGTCTGAGGGCATTTCGTTGACTCCTGTGCCA
>SKYL01000325.1 GCA_007127935.1 Halorhodospira sp.
CCGAGAGCGCCGCGGAAGCCCACGTCTGCTGCGGAGCGAATGGACGGGGGTTCTTGTTGGAGAACGCCCACATGGTGAACGAGGGAGAAGCCATGATCCCGCCCATGGCCATCATGTAGCTTAGCACCATGATCGAAGTCCACGCTCCGCCTGTCGCATCACCGACATGAGTCGTCCATTGAACGACTCCGGGTGTCGCGACGTAGCCACTATGACCAGCTGGAGTCAGCCCCGGTCTACCAGCGGCCTCACCACCTGTGGCCAGATCCCACTGACTGGCCGCCGCGATGCTACGAGCGACGTCTCCGAGCGACCCAACGTAGGTGATTGCAATCAGTGCGATGGCCGTCATGCCAAAGAGCAGCAGAATGCACTGCATGGCGTCGACGTAGGCGACCGCGCGCAGCCCGCCCGACATGACGTAGAACCAGACGACCAAGGTGAGGGCCCACATTCCTATGTTGGTCCCCAACGCTCCATCAGTGAGGATATTGAACAGGAACCCGGAGGCTCGGAGTTGAATTCCCAGGTAGGGGATCGAGAAGATCGTCGCAACGATGAGGACCAGCACGACGATGTACTCACTTCGGAAGTACGTCCCGTACATCTCACCGGGCGTCACAAATCCCCAGCGCTTGCCGATCATCCACTGTCGCTTGAGGAAAAGCATTCCCGACATGGGAATACCGATGGCGTACAGGCCGATGAACCCGTATTGCAGACCTGCGTGGTACAGCAGGCCGGGATGCCCGACGAAGGTCCATCCTGACCACGACGTCGCGGTCGCGGCCAGGATAAAGACCCACATGGGCACGGATCGACCTGAAATGAAGTAATCGCTTGATGTCTTTGCCCAGATGTATCCCTTGATACCCCAGAAGATACAGTAAGCCCAATAGAGGCCGACGAAGACAAAGAGCCATATGGCCTTAGCTTCCATTACTCCCCTCCTGCGTTAGAGGCATTACAAAATAGAGTTTATTTTTTTGTCGGACAATCAAGTCCAAAAGAGGGCGGCCACCCCGGATTACGCGGGCAAGGGCTAACCCCTGCCGGCAGTCTATATCTACCGCAATCCCTTTTCAAACAAGAAGTTACAGAAAACTTTTTTTTGGCTAAGGGGATCGTTTCTTCCTTCTTTTTTTATTTTTTTTCCCTTTTGATGGAAGGGACTGTCATCATCGGGGAAAACAGGTATCCACTAATTCCCCAAAAATGGAATTCACGCTTTATTTTTTCCCCGTTTGGGGAAGTCGCTTCCCCTTTCGGGGACCCGCGTTGGCGATCGACGCGAAGACGGACCATGAGCCGCAAGTCACAGGCACCCGCCACGCGGGTGCCACGGTGGATAAGGCGGGTAAACAGACGGTGCGTGGAGGGGGGTTGGGTTAGACCCGGCGAGCCATCCAGACGACGCGCCCGACGATCTGAAGCTCGGCGACCGCGTCACCGCCGACGAACTGGTCCTCATACAGTGGGCTGTCGCTTCGGATCCAGAAACCGCCGGTCCAGTTCTTCTGGAGACGTTTCGCGACCACGAAGTGGTCCAACCGGAGCACGTAGATGCCATCGTCGGCGAGTTCCCGTTCTCGGGTGTGTACCAACAGGAGGTCGCCATCGACCAGCGTTGGCTCCATGGAGTCTCCCCGCGCCGACACTAGCACGAGCGATTCGGCGTCCAAGCCTTCGCTCTCCAACCATTGACGCCTGAACGCCAGGCGTTCGCGGAGTGTCTCATCCTTCGGTGTGAGATGGGTTTGCTCCCACCCCGTATGGGGGTCATACCAGGGAATGAGGACGAATCCGCTGCCCGAAGTGTCCGGTCCCGCCGCGTCGGGGAGCAGTTGATTGACCCTGGGGGGTACGCCCTCGTAGATCGGTGGCTCGCCGGTAGCGAGCCACCCCACGCGTACGCCGGTCGCCCGGGCGAGTTCGATGAGCTTCTCCAGGCCAGGCATGGAGCCTTCCAGGTACTTGCGTACTAACGTATCGCTCAGCCCGCACTCCTGGGCGAAACGGAAGATGGTCTGGTCACCGATTGCCATCCTCAGCCGTCGAGAGAACTCGGCACCAACACCTTCGTGCGTTGCTTGCCGGGGTGAATCCACCGCCTCTTCTACCGCTTCATACTTGGATGCCATATCGCCCATAGCCAAACCCCAGCTCATGGCTACCCCCTCATCCACAAAGGAACCCTGGGGGCACAAAAGCGCACTAGGGTCGCACACTTCGCGCGGCCAGTATATTCGATCTATTCCATGGGCACGAGAATGGGTGCTGTATGGCAATGCGTGCCGCCCCCCTTCAGTCCCGCCGTTTCCCGCCGACAATACCGGTATGAACATCCGCACCTCACTCCAGACCCTGCTGCTCCTTACCGCCGTCGGCGGTGCGCTGCTGGCGGCTGCGCCCCGCGCGGATGCACAGCAGGTCTTCCGGGCCGATTGGCACACCGCCCAGTGGCACGCCTTCGAGGGGCGCTCCGGTTGCCACCTGGTCCACGAGGTCCCGGGCAAGGGGGTGGCGCTGCTCAGCCATCGCGCGGACCGCCGTCAGATCATCAGCTTTTTCGCCAGCCATCCGCCCCGGGAGGAGTTGCGCGGTGATCTCTATATCGCCAACGCCCAGTGGGGCGCGGAGCGGCGGGATCATGTGGAGCCGGTGCGGGTCCATCCCGACGACCGCACCCTACGCTTCAGCCAGCGCACCACCCACCGCATCGTGGACGCCTTGCGCAACGGCCGCCAGCCGTTGATCCGCTATAACAACTGGTACAGCGACGATGCGGTGGAGGTCGGCCTGACGCCGGCCATGTTCACCGCCGCCTACCGCAACTACCTGGAGTGCATCGACCGCCGGGATCGCATCGATGTCGCCACCGCCACCCGTGGGGCGGTGATCCCCGGCAGCTACGGCGACCCGATGGCCGACGCCGACGCGGACACCGAGCGGCGCCAACCCCGGCTGCCGCGCCTGCCGGCCGGCCCGCGCCAGGATATCTACTTCGCCACCGGCAGTTCCGGGCTGACCCTCGACTCCATGGAGAGGATCCAGGAATTCGCCCGGGATCTGGACGAAAACCCGCACTGGGGTATCGTCCTCACCATCGGCTACGCCGATACCCGCGGCGACGAGACCCTCAACGAGGAGTTGGCGCGGCGCCGCGCCGAGCGGGTGCGGGACGAACTGGTCCGCATGGGCATCCCCCAAAGCCGGATCGAGGTGGAGACCCGTGTGCTGACGCAGGACGCCTTCCTGGAGGCCGGCCCCGAGGAGTTGGCCCGCAACCGCAGGGTGGAGTTGCGCACGGCGCTATAATGGCGCTTACCATGAGCCGACTGAAGATCAAACTCCCCGAGACCCTGCCCTTTGACGTCGAGATCGACGTCCGTATCGGCGATATCAACTACGGCGGCCACCTCGGCAACGACGCCCTGTTGCGGTTGATGCACGAGGCCCGCCTCGCCCTGCTGGGCCGGTACGGACTCTCGGAGATCAACTGCGGCGGCGCCGGGCTGATCATGCGGGACGTGGAGGTCGTCTACTTGGCCGAGGCGTTCCACGGCGACCGGCTGCGCTTCTCCCTCGGTGTAGACGCGGTGGGCCGGACCGGCGCCGATCTCTACTACCACGTCGTGCGCCTCGCCGATTCCCGGGAGATCGCGCGGGCGCGCACCGGCATGGCCTTCTTCGATTACGAGCGCCGCAAGCCGGCCCGCACCCCCGACGCCTTCCGCGCCGCCTTCGGCGGCTGACCAAGGGGCGGCGGACCACGCCCACCGCTCGCCACCGCCGGCCCGCACCCCCGGTGCTAGACTCCCCGCAGGGGTCGAACCCGCCATGCACCGGATCAGACACGGAAGATTTCGCCTACGCGAGGCGGCGGCGGCC
>SKYL01000247.1 GCA_007127935.1 Halorhodospira sp.
ACATGCTTACGGTTGGTTTAGTCGAACTCTCCGGGGCCGGTCACGGCCACCAGCCGCCACTGGAGACGGCCTTCCCGATCGACGAGGTGTTCCACGATGGCGGCACCCCGCCCGTCGTCGCCCTCGAATACGGCATAGACCCAGCGGTCGGAAAGCACGACTGTCCTTTCCTCCGCCAATTGCACGGGAACGCGCGGATCGGCCCTCTCCTCCAGCAGGGGGCCGATCAGCCGGGACAGATCACCGACCAGAAAACGCTCCGGGTCGTCGTTGAGCCCGGCGGCCTCCAAGCGCCGCACCCCGGCCGTGGAGAGCCCCAGCGTGTCGAGTCCCCGCTGTTGCGGTTCCACCACGACACCCGGCTCCTCCAGCGCCGCGGTGGCGGCCTGAAGCTCCCCTTCCAGGGCATCGGCCCGTTCCACGGCCTGAAACGCCGTGTAGTAGAGCCAGCCGGTCACCGCCAGCAACATCAAGACCGCGGCCCGCCAGACGATCCGCTCACGAATGGCCGACGGATCCCCGGCGTGGCCTTTGGGGATGCCTTCGGCTTCGCTCAAGAGCCGCCGTCCAGCGTCTGCACCATGGTCTCGTCAGCGACAAGCCGCTGTACGGCACGGGAGAGAACATCGTTGACCATGGCCGTGTTCTTGGCCCGCGTCGGACCGATGATCACCCGCTCGCTGGTTCTGGCCGTCGACTCGGAGCTGTACCGCCGTTCTCCGGCGTGGCCGGTGGACCGGAGTCCCACGGCAATGGAGACCTGCCGGCCGATCCACTGCCGTTCCGCTTGGTAGTCAAAGGTGGAGATCTCCACCTCGAGCCGACGTTCGGCGCGGGGGGTCCAGGCCACCACCTCGAACCCGTGGCGTTCGAGGGCGTGGGTCATTGCATCCGCCAACACCTCATCGAGTGGCCGCTCACTGGTCAAAGGAACCCCGGTCTCTTCGTCGCGGTAGCCGAGGATCTGCTGCGGCCGTCGATCCACCACCCGCAGGGCCACCTGCTGAGGCGCGGCGACGTCACGCTCCACCACTTCCGGCTGGGGATCCAGCGTCACCACCTGCGGCACCGGCGTACAACCGGCAATGATGAGGGCCGCCAGCGCGGCACCCGCCGTCCAGAGTGTTCTCATGACCAAACCTCCTAGGGACAATGGAAGATCACGGTTCCCGTGAATCCCGTCATAATGTCCAGGTTAGACTAACCATCTGCCGATGAAAACAAATCCTGGAGATACGGAGAGATCCGCTCCACGGCCCGCCCACCGATGGCAATCGCCTCCTCGGCGCGGTCGAACTCCAGCAGGCCGATATGGGCCAGCCGGGGCGCGATGAGCAAGTCCGGGGGATCACCGGCCATGCGGCTGCGGGTGATGCGGTCCTGCATGATGTTCAATGAACCGGCGATCACCTCGAACAGCCCCGGCGGGGCCGGACCGTCCTCGCCACCCCCTCCGTCCCACCACCCCCCGAGGGTCTTGGCCCGCTCCCGCAGGCCGTTGGGCAGGTGGCGCAACCACACCTCCGCATCGGCCCAACCGTTGGTGATGGCGGTATGGCCGCGGGTGTGGCGGCCCACCAAATCGCCGTTGAGGTTCACCGCCACCACCACCTCGGCCCCCATGGCGCGGCAGAGACTCACCGGCACCGGGTTGACCAACCCGCCGTCCACCAGCCAGTCATCGCCAAACCGGACCGGCGGGAGCAACCCCGGCAGCGCGGTGGAAGCGCGCAAGGCATCGTCCAGCGGTCCGTCGCGCAACCAGACCTCGGTGCCTCGCTCCAGCCGGGTGGCCACGGCGCCAAAGTCGAGCTTCAGGTTCTCCACGCAAACCTTGCCGAGGTGGTCGGTATAGAACTTGGATAACCGGCGCCCCTCCATCACCCCGCCGGTACTGCGCAGGGTGACATCGATCATGGAGAGGACGTTGGCCCGGTTGAGGGAACGCACCCACCGCTCCAGCGCATCGAGCCGCCCCGCCGCGTAGAACGCCCCCACCACGGCGCCGACGGAGGTGCCCGCCACCACCTCGGGGCGGACCCCCAGCCGCTCCAGCGCACGGATCACGCCGATATGCGACCAACCGCGGGCCGAACCGCTACCCAGCGCCAGGCCAACCCGGGGCTGCGCCGCTTGATTCAACCTTGCACTCCCTCCCGGACCGCCCCGCCCTCACGGCCCTTCAACCGCACTTGGAATCCCCGCAATTGAGGCAGGTCAGGCAACCGTCCATCTGCACCGCCGCCTTGGTGTGGCACTTGTTGCAGAGTTGGGCGTGGTCGGGGTAGGCCCCGCGTTGCCCGTCGCCGTCGTTGGCCGGCGGCCCGCCTCCCGCCAACTCCGAGCGCTTCTGCTCCACGAACCGGCGCTGGTGCTCGTCCAGGGTCTCGGCATCGATCATGCCGATCTCCCGCAGGTGGGTCTCGATGACATCGCCGATCTCGGCCACCAACGACGGCATGAAACGGCCGCCACGCTTGAAGTAGCCGCCCCGCGGGTCGAAGACCGAACGCAGTTCCTCCACCAGAAAGGTGCAATCCCCACCCTTGCGGAAGACCGCCGAGACGATCCGCGTCAACGCCACGATCCACTGGAAGTGGTCCATGTTCTTCGAGTTGATGAAGATCTCGAAGGGCCGGCGCGTCTCGTGCTCAGTGCCCGGATTCAGGACCACGTCGTTGATGGTGACGTAGAGGGCGTGCTCCGACAGGGGCGTCTTGATCTTGTACGTGTACCCCTCCAGGGACTCCGGCCGCTGGAGTTGTTCATGCATGTGCTCGATATCCGGCACGCCGGCAACCCCGGAGGCCGCCTCCTCGGGCGGCGGCACCGGACGAACCACCTCGTAATCGACAATGCGGCTCTCAATCTTCTTGGTCATGGCGCAGTCTCCCCGGTGCCGTCAGAACTTCCCGTAGTACCCTTCTTTGAGGGCGTCGTAGAGGTTGGCGGCGGTGTGCGTCTCCCCGTCGTACTCCACCTCCTCGTCACCCCGCAGATCGACGTGGGTGCCGTCCTCCAAGCGGAAGCGGTAGGTGGTCTCCGACAGATTCTTGTCCTTGACCAGCACCCCTTGGAACGCCTCGGGGTTGAAGCGGAAGGTGGTGCACCCCTTCAGCCCGCTTTGGTAGGCGTAGCGGTAGATGTCCTTGAAGTCGCCGTAGGGGTAGTCGGTGGGCACGTTGGCCGTCTTCGAGATCGACGAATCGATCCACTTCTGGGCCGCCGCCTGGACCGCCACGTGTTCCCGGGGCGAGACGTCGTCGGCGCCGATAAAGTATTCCGGCAACCCGTGGCCGTCCTCCGCGCCCCCCTCCGGCAGCGCCTCGGCATCGATCAGGTGGCGATAGGCGAGCAACTCGAAGGAGTAGACCGAGACCTTCTCCTTGCTCTTGCGCCCCTCCCGGATGACGTTCCGGCTGTAGTGGTGGGCGAAGGACGGCTCGATGCCGTTGCTGGCGTTGTTGGCCAGCGACAGGGAGATGGTGCCGGTGGGCGCGATGGAGGTGTGGTGGGTGAAGCGCGCGCCCTGCTCGGAAACCCGCTCCACCAACTCCGGCGCCACCTCGGCCAACCGCCGCATGTAGCGGCTGTACTTGGCCAGCAGCACCCGGCCGGATACCTCATCGCCGATGCGGTAGCCGTCCACCGCCATCTCCGGGCGCTGGGCCAGCATCTTGGCGGTGACGGGGAAGGTCTCGTTCATGATCGGCGCCGGCCCCTTCTCCTCGGCCAACTCCACGCCGGCCTCCCAGCCGGCCACCGCCATCTCCCGCGCCACCGTCTCGGTGAACTCGAGGGAGTCCGGGTGGCCGTAGCGCATGCCCAGCATGGTCAAGGCCGAACCCAGGCCAAGGAAGCCCATGCCGTGGCGGCGCTTGCGCTCGATCTCGTGGCGTTGCTGTTCCAGTGGCAGGCCGTTCATCTCGACCACGTTGTCGAGCATGCGGGTGAAGACGCGCACCACCTCCCGGTACTCGTCCCAATCGAAGCGCGCTTGGTCGGTGAACGGATTGCGCACGAACTTGGTGAGGTTGACCGACCCCAGCAGGCAGGCGCCGAAGGGGGGCAACGGCTGCTCGCCGCAGTTGTGTGCATGTAGGCCATTAGCGTCGAACGTATGGATCCCCGGCACCTGGACATCGTAGACGTCTTCGCTGCCGGCGGGTTCCACCGACACCACCCGGGAGACGAAACGCTCGCGGTTGAGCCGCCGCCGATAACGCTCCATCAACGCATCGAGACGGCCTTGCTTGTCGCTGTCGGTAAAGCCGATCAATGCGCGGAAACGCTGGAGATTGTCTCCCGAGATCACCAACTCATGCTGCGCCTGGGTCGCGTAGCGGCGCACTCCTCCCCGCCCGTCCGGCAACGGGCGCTCCCCTTCGGCCCTGCGGCCCTGGTAAACCCGGGACGCGATGCCCAGCCGCAACAGCATCCGCTGCACCCCTTCCAGACGCGCCATATCGGACTGGGCCAGGCGCACGCTGACCCCTTTGGCTTGACTGCCCTGTACCGAACCGTCGGCATCGAAGAAGCCGCGCAGGAAGCCGACATAGGCCGCCGACGACGCCTGCTCCAGTACCGGCGTGATCGACTTGTCGCCGGGCGCCATACCGACCTCGGTCGCCAACCGTTGTAGGGCGACCGTGCTCATGCGGTACTCACCACGGCCGGAGATCGCCTGCCACCCCTGGAAGTCACCCCGGTGGGGAAGGCTGCGCAACGCCTGCTCGGCCTCGGCCATCACCGCCCGCACACCCTCGGCAACACCACCCGGTTCACCGTTGGCCACCGCCGCGCCCCCCCACACGGAAAGCACCGCCCGGTCGGCCTTCAAGGTGCCGTCTCCGACCAGCAAGCCCAACAGATAGCCTTGCGCTTCGTTCAAGGCGCCGTCCCATCCGGGCAGGTTGCGATGATCGTGGAGCAACACCCGGTCGCCGGGACCCAGGTCACCCACGGCGCACCACTCGGTCTCGGTACGGTAACGGGTGAAGGCGGTGACCCGCCGCACGCGATGGTCGGCGGTCAGGCGCAGGCTGTACCCCTCGGCGGTGCGCAACCGCACCACCGGTTTGGTGGCGGTGCGGAAAAAGCCGTCGGGGCCGCTGACGTGATGTCGACCATCCACGACCGCGGTAAACGGCGTGCCCACCAGATCGGCAACCCGCCGGGGCCCGGCGCCGGTCTGCACCCAGGTGTCGGCGGTGACGCACGGGTTTGTGGCCCGGATCTCCTCGCAGAACCAGTTGTTGTTCTCTTCGTTGACGCGGTCAATGAGGATGAAGCCCGGCTCGGCGTAATCATAGGTGGAGGTCATAATCAGATCCCACATCCGCCGCGCCTTGACGCGCTTGTAGATGCGGCACGCCACCATACCCTTGTCGTCGGTGATGTAGCCGTCGCGCACCGGCCACTCCCGCCACAACACCCGCTCCGAATCCGCCAGATCAATGCCGTCGGTCTCGGCCTCGCGCGGAGTCATGGGGAAGGCCAGCGGCCACTCCCGGTCATCCTCCACCGCCTTCATAAACTCGTCGGTGATCAGCAGCGAGAGGTTGAACTGCCGCAGGCGGGCATCCTCCCGCTTGGCGCGGATGAAATCGAGCACGTCGGGGTGGCCCACATCGAAGGTCGCCATCTGCGCCCCCCGGCGTCCGCCGGCCGACGAGACGGTGAAACACATCTTGTCGAAGATATCCATGAACGAGAGCGCGCCGGAGGTATAGGCGCCGGCGCCGGAGACATACGCCCCCTTGGGCCGCAGGGTGGAGAACTCGTAGCCGATCCCGCACCCCGCCTTGAGCGTCAGACCCGCCTCGTGGACCTTGCGCAGGATCCCGTCCATGGAGTCTTCCACCGTGCCGGAGACGGTACAGTTGATAGTGGAGGTGGCGGGCTTGTGCGCCCACGCCCCAGCGTTGGAGACGATCCGCCCGGCGGGAATGGCCCCCCGGCGCAGCGCCCACAGGAACCGTTCCGCCCACTCGGCCCGAACCGGCTCGGCCTCCACCGCGGCCAGCGCCTCGGCCACCCGCCGGTAGGTGCCGTCGACACTCTCGTCGATGACCCGGCCATCCTTGGTCTTGAGCCGGTACTTCTTGTCCCAGATGTCTTCCGACGCGGGCTGCATCGGGATCTCCACCGCGCCGTCGTGCAGGGCGCGCACCTTCGCCGCCGTCTTCATGGGTGCTCCTTCCTCCTCCAGTCCCGTGGCGCCACGGCCGCAGCCGTCTGTTCACCACTTATCCACAGTCTATTCAGCGGTTTCTCAGGGGGAACACTAGATATAGTAGCATCCGAAACAGGAACGCACTACCTGTAGTTGACCGGGAACCTCGCAATAACGGATTGAATCGCTCGCGCTGCGACAATCAGACGCATTTCTGCTGCTGGCTCGCCGGTTACTCTCCTGGAAGTCCCATTGTGGTGGTTGGTAATATGCCGTCACCATTGGCGGCGGAGGTTGTCCCCCCTTCTTCGCCATTCCGGGAGCGACGTAGACGATGATCGGTGACGGCTCGGCCCTGCGGTCCTACGAGGCACAGAAGCTGGTCCAGGGCGGATTCCTGGAGATCAGCGACGAAGACAAGACGTTCAAGGAACACCTGGAGAGCTTCCGCGCGGAACTCTGCAGTCGGGCGGGGATGGAGGCGTTGGACCGTATCGCGGTGGCCACCTACGACCCCGAAACCGACATGCTCAAGACCTTTGCCCACGCCACCGAGGGCGATCCCCCGTTGCAGCACTACGATGTCCGGCTGGCGGATGTGCCGTCTCTGGGCCGCCTGGTCGAAGAGGGCGGCACGGAGCGGGTGATGGGGGACTTGTCCGATCTGCCGGCATGGACCCGCCACACCCAGGCGTTGCAGCGGGACGGCTATCGCTCCAGCTACACCTTGCCGATGATCTACGATGGCGAGCTGTACGGTTTCGTCTTCTTCAATTCCCGGCAGCCGGGCTTTTTCAGCGGCGAGCGACTGGAGCGGGTGCGCCCCTACGTCCGCGTGGTCGCCCTGTTGGCCATCAACGCCATGCGGGATGCCCGCATGTTCCGCGGCGCCGCCCGCACCGCTATCGCCTTCAGCGCCATCCGCGACGACGAGACTGGCGGCCACTTGCAGCGCATGGCCCACTACAGCCGCCTGACGGCCTTGGAGTTGGCCGAGCGCCAGGGGCTTTCCGACGAATTTGTCGAACTGGTCTACCAGTTCGCCCCCCTTCATGACGTGGGCAAGATCGGCGTACCCGACCGCATCCTGCTCAAGCCCGGTCCGCTCGATGCGGATGAGATGGCCGAGATGCGCCAACACGTGGCCCACGGCGAGGCGATGGTAGAGACGATGATCCGCGAGTTGGGTCTGCACGCCACCGAACAGGCCGATATTCTGCGCAACATTGTCGCCAGCCACCACGAGGCGTGGGATGGATCGGGTTACCTGCGCGGCCTGCGGGGGGAGGGGATTCCGCTGGAGGGCCGGATCGTGGCGGTGGCCGATGTCTTCGATGCCCTGACCTCGGAGCGGCCTTACAAGAAGGCGTGGAGCATCGACGAGGCCGTGGCGTTTCTGCGCTCCAAGGCCGGCGAGAAGTTCGATCCCGAGTGCGTCGACGCCCTGTGCGCACGGATGGACGAGGCGCGGGCGGTCCGGTTGCGTTTTCTGGATTCCGGCTGATTCCGCCGCAAGGTCGGCAAAGTGCCCCGGGTGTCGGCTTCGGGAGGAAGCCGGCACCGATCTTTTTAGCGAATCGTCCGCTTGTTCAGCGTCTCCCTAGTCGTGAGGCGAGATCCGCCGCCGCAGAATCGCCTTCTCCAACTCCACGATGAAGAACAGCGCCACGCCGAAGGCCAGCACCCGCGTCCACTCTTCGAGCCCCAGACCGGCGGTGCCGAAGAGCGTCTGCACCGGGGGCGCGTAGGTGAAGAGCCCCTGCAACACCACCAGCACGACGATGGCGATAAGCACCGCCTTACTCCCCAGGAGCCCTTGGGCGTTGGTCACCGGCTCCAGGATGTAGCGGCTGTTGAAGAGGTAGAAAACCTGGCCCATGACCAAAGTGTTGATGGCCACCGACCGCGCCAACTCGATACCGACCCCCTGCATCTCCATGTAGACGAAGTGGCCGAAGGTGCCGACCACCAGCAGCACCGAAACGAAGACGACCCGCCAGATTAGGAACCCGGAGAGGATTGGCACCGCCGGGTCCCGGGGCGGCCGCTTCATCAGCCCCGGCTCCGGCGGCTCGAAGGCCAGCGCCAGGGCCAGGGTCACCGCGGTGACCATGTTGATCCACAACGCCTGGACGGGGGTCACCGGCAGCGTCAGCCCCAACAGGATGGCGATGAAGATGGTAAAGGCCTGTCCACCGTTGGTGGGCAGCAGGTAGAGGATCGCCTTCTTCAGGTTGTCGTAGACCGTCCGCCCCTCCTCCACCGCGTGGGCGATGGAGGCGAAGTTATCGTCGGCCAGCACCATCTCCGAGGCCTCCTTGGCCGCCTCGGTCCCCTTGACCCCCATGGCGATGCCGACATCGGCGCGCTTCAGGGCCGGGGCGTCGTTGACGCCGTCGCCGGTCATGGCGACGATCTGGCCGTGGGATTGAAGCGCCTTGACCAGCCGCAGCTTGTGGATCGGGGTGGTACGGGCGAAGACGTCGGTCTCCAGGCAGCGCCGGGCCAGTTCCTCGTCCTCCATGGCCTCGATCTGCTGCCCTACCACCGGCTCGCCCCGGATCCCCAGCTGCTCGCCGATGGCCCCGGCGGTGAGGGCGTGATCGCCGGTGATCATCTTCACCCCTACGCCGGCGCTGTGGCACTCCTGTACCGCGGTGATGGCCTCGTCGCGGGGCGGATCGATGATCCCCATCACACCGAGCAGGACCATGCCCTCCTCCACATCGGAGAAGAGCAGATCCCGGTGCTCGGCGTGGGTCTCCCGCACCGCCACTGCCAACAGCCGTTGCCCGCGGGAGGCGATGCCATCGAGGATCTCGTCCCAGCGATCACGGTCGAGCGGTTGATCGCCGTCGGCGGTCCGCGCCTTGGTACAAGCGGCCAACACGCGTTCCGGCGCGCCCTTCATGACCAACAGCCCCTGCCCCTCGTGGTCGTGGTGCAGCGTCACCATGAACTTGTACGACGACTCAAACGGGATCACATCGGTGCGCGGCCACTGGCCCTCCAGCTCACGGCGGTCGAAACCGCCCTTGATGGCCGCCACCATCAACGCCCCCTCCGTGGGGTCCCCCTCCAACCGCCATTGGCCGTTGCGGCGGTAGACGGAGGACTCGTTGCAGAGGGCCACCCCCCGGAGTAACTGGTCCAGCACCGGGTCGTCATTCTCCGGTACCACCTCGCGCTCCTGGTAGTGGAAGGCGCCGTCGGGGATATAGCCGACCCCGCTGACGTGGTACTCCCGCTCGGCGGTGACCACCGTCTGGACGGTCATCTCGTTGCGGGTGAGGGTTCCGGTCTTGTCGGAACAGATGGTGGTCACCGCGCCCAACGTCTCCACTGCCGGCAGGCGGCGGATAATGGCGTTGCGCCCGGCCATCCGCTGCACGCCGATGGCCAGGGTGATGGTCATGATGGCGGGCAGCCCCTCCGGGATGGCGGCCACGGCGAGAGCGACGGCGGCCAGGAACATCTCCAGCGCCCCGTAGTCGCGCAGCACGTAGCCGACAAAGAAGGTAATCACCGCCAGGACGACGATGGCCACGGACAGCCACTGCCCGAAATGGGCCATTTGCCGCAACAGCGGCGTGGTCAACACTTCGACGCTGGAGAGCATGGTGCTGACCTTGCCGATCTCCGTCTCCTCGCCGGTGGCCACCACCACGCCCTTGCCACGGCCGTAGGAAACAAGGGTTCCGGAGAAGGCCAGCGAACGGCGATCCCCCAGTTCCGCATCCCGGTCCACCGGCTCCACGCCCTTCTCCACCGGCACCGACTCGCCGGTGAGCACTGCCTCGTCAATGCGCAGATTGCGGCCGTCCAGGATGCGCAGGTCGGCTGGCACCCGGTCCCCGGCCTCCAGCAGCACCACATCACCGGGGACCACCGTTTCGGCATCGACGGTCATGCGCTCGCCGTCGCGGACCACCATCGCCTTGGGGGAGAGCATGCCGCGGATGGCGTCCAACGCCTTCTCCGCCTTGCCCTCCTGGATGAAACCGATGACGGCGTTGATGACCACCACGCCGAAGATGACGGCGCTGTCGAGCCAATGCCCCAACAGGGCGGTGACGATACCGGCAAGGATGAGGATATAGATAAGCACGTTGTGGAACTGGAGCAGGAACCGCTTCACCGGGCCGTCGCGCTCCGGCGGCGGCAAGCGGTTGGCTCCGAGGCGCTCCAGGCGCTCCTCCGCCTCGGCGGTGGTCAGCCCCCGCTCCTCCACCCCCAGCGTCTCCAGGACCTCGGTGCGCTCCATGCTATGCCACGCCCGCGCCTCCGGCGCCTTGCTCTCCGCCTCGCTCATTCCTCCTCCCGGATCACCCCATCACGATAGAACCTTCCGAACGAAGGATAGCGAAACCGCACACAAAATGATGCCGTTGGCACGCAAGGCTACCGGAATCAGGTGGTAAAACCGGTCCACCGGCAAGAGAGATCGAAGCGCAACCAACTCCGATCCTTGGCATGCACCCAGAAACCGACCCACTCGTTATAGACCGTAAACTCGTTGAAAAAATCGTCCCCGGCCGCGATGAGCACGCCGGTGAACTCGGCCTCGGGCGAGAATAAGAGTGCGTAGGACGACCGGACCGGTACGGTAAAGCCGGATGGGCGCAAATCGACCCTAAACAGATAGAGACCGGGGATATCCAAGGTGACGTTCGGATCGAGGGCCGGATTTTTCTTGGGATGAATGTCCGGGTTTTTTTCGGGGTTCAGCTCCGCCACCATACGGTGGTTCAACTTGCTCGCCACCATGGGGTTCATCCCCAACGACGTGCGGGGATTCAGATCGAGATTCTGAAACGGGTTCCGGCTCTCTGTCCGCCCCGGATCAAGGTCGTGAACCACTTCGGGGTTTAAGGAGCGCGTGAGATACGGATTGACGGGCGCGGCGATCGCCGGATCCCTTCTCGCTGGTATCTTCAAAATTCCGTCTTCCTGGAGAGCGCTCGCGCCCGGCGAAGACCGCCAAGGACACTTACCGAGGGGAACGTCAGCGCGGAAAATGGTACCTACACGGTCCCCTTCGGGCAAGGGGGCCGCCCTTTTTCCTCCCGCCCCCCTGCGCCCCTTTGTACCTCAAAGAGTCCGATGAATCTGATAAGCTAGGCCGCGTGATTCAGGGAGCCGGCGATGAATAAACGAATCCATATCCTTGTTGTGGACGATGCCAGTTTTATCCGTGACTTGGTCAAGCGCGGAGTACGTGCGGGCTTTCCCGGATTTGCGGTGACCGAGGCCAGCAACGGCCGGCAGGCCAAGGCCAAACTGGTCAAGGGCGGATTTGACATCGTCCTCTGCGACTGGGAGATGCCGGAGATGGCCGGCGATGAGCTGCTGGAGTGGATGCGCAGCGAGCCCTCTCTGGCCGACACCCCCTTCATCATGATCACCAGCCGCGGCGACAAGGAGCATGTGGTCCGAGCCCTGGACCTTGGGGCCACCAACTATATCGTCAAGCCGTTCACCAACGAGAAGCTGCTGGATGTCATGGGGCGCACGCTGTGCAAGTCCATGAAGATTTCACCGCGGGAACTGAAGCGACTCGGCTCCCCGGAGGTGGCGTTCCAGAGCCAGCCCCACGACCCGGCGGTCTCCGGCCTTTCCGCCGACCTGACCGGCATAGCCCAGACTCTCTCCGCAGAGAAGTCTCAGGCCGCGGCGCCCCGCAAGGAACGGGCGGCACCGAAAAAGAAAGTGGTCACCCAGGTCCGCTTCTCCAACCGGACCTGCCCCTGCCTAGTCAAGGAAGTGGATTTCACGCAGTTGGTGGGCATCATCAAGCAACCGGAGACGCCGCCCAGGATCTTGGAGCAGGCCACCTTTGACTTCTCCACCCAGGACGAGAAGGTCTCCCGGATCAACGCCTACCTCCATGCCCTGGAGGCCGGCGAGGACCGGCAGGACACTGAGTACCTGCGGATCACCTTGCGGTTCGTGGACGACGACCCGGCCAAGCGCGACCACTTGGCGCAGTACTTCGGGGAGATCGACGGCTAGAACGCCCTACCTGCCGCCGGAGCGGGCCGCGCCGGCCACGGCGGCGGCGCCCAACCCCAGATAGAGCCCCAACGTCCACACCGGCAACGGCAACCCCATCACCGCGTCCACATTGGCGCAGTCGGCGGTGCCGGCCAGCGCCTTCGTCAGGAGTTCATGCCACGGCAGGCGCTCCACCAAGGTCTCCCAGCCGACCCCGCAACCGATCACCGGCGGCTGCAGCTGGATCTGGATATGCCGCGCGGCCACGAGGACCCCGGCGAGGGCCACCCCCCCGACTGTCGCCGCGTAAACCCACCGGCCCCACCCCCGGGGTCCATGGAGGGCGGCAACCAAGGCCACCACCGCCAGCAGCGCGAAAACTCCCCGCTGGACCCAGCACAACGGGCACGGCTCCATGCCACCCACGGTCTCCAGCAACCAAGCCGCGACCAACACGCCGGCGGCGGCCAGCGCCACCGCCAGAAAGACCGCACGATCAGTGAACAACGGTTTCCTCCTCCACTCAGGGATCATCACGGCGCGCCATCTAGATTGCTTCGCTGCGCTCGCAATGACCGGTGAAGCGCGACGACCATCAGGGACGAATCAGTACCAGCCACCCGGCCAGCGCCAATAGTGTAACCAACAGTACTGGGGGAGTGATCGTAATCCCGATCTTGAAATACTGGCCCCAGGTCACATGGACCCCCTTGCGGGCCAGCACGTGGAGCCACAACAGCGTCGCCAGGCTGCCGATGGGCGTGATCTTGGGACCGAGATCGGAGCCGATGACGTTAGCGTAAATCATTGCCTCCTTGACCAGCCCGGTGGCGCTCGACTCATCGATGGAGAGGGCCACCACCATCACCGCCGGCATATTGTTCATGATCGAGGAGAGGAAGGCGGCGATAAAGCCGGTCCCCACCGATGCGGCCACCACGCCGTACTGGGCGATCCAGTCGAGGGTTCCGGCGATCTCGGCGGTGAGCCCTTGGTTGCGCAGGCCGTAAACCACCAAGTACATGCCGATGGAGAAGATCACGATCTGCCACGGCGCGCTGAGGAAGATCCGCCGGGTGGAGATGGCGTGGCCGCGGGCGGCCACCGTCAACAGGATGGCGGCCCCGACACCGACGATGGCCGAAATGGGCACCCCCATGGGCTCGATGACCAGGAAGGCCAGCAACAGCAACGCCAGCACCCCCCACCCGGCCTTGAAGACCGCCGGATCCTTGATCGCCTCCCGGGGCTCCCGCAACCCCTCGGCGGAGTAGGCCCTGGGAATCTGCTTGCGAAAGAGGATCAGCAACACCGCCAGGGAGGCGGCCACCGAGACCAGGTTCACCACGATCATCACCCCGGCGTACTCGGCGAACCCAATGCCGAAGAAATCCGCCGAGACGATGTTGACCAAGTTGGAGATCACCAGCGGCAACGAAGCGGTATCGGCGATGAAGCCGGCGGCTATGACGAAGGCAAAGGCGGCCCCGGCGGAGAAGCCCAGCGCCAGCAACATCTCCAGCACGATGGGGGTGAGCATCAAGGCCGCCCCGTCGTTGGCGAAGATCGCCGCCACCGCCGCCCCCAACAGGACGATGAAGGCGTAGAGCCGCAACCCGCTGCCGCCGCCCCAGCGCGCCACATGGAGCGCCGCCCACTCGAAGAACC
>SKYL01000277.1 GCA_007127935.1 Halorhodospira sp.
TGCAACACGCCAAGCGCAAGACCATCGGCATCCGCGTCCCGGCCAATCCGACCGCCCAGGCATTGTTGGAGGAGATGGGCGAGCCGTTGATGAGCGTCACCCTGCAACTGCCCGGTGACGCCGGACCCATGACCGATCCGGAGGAGATCCGCGACCGGTTGGGGAACATCCTCGACGCCGTGGTGGCCACCGGCCTGGGGGAGGTGGAGCCCAGCACGGTGGTCGATCTCACCGGGCCGGTGGCCGAAGTGATCCGTGCCGGCATGGGCGATACCACCGTTTTCGAGAGCGCCTGATCCAGCGAGCGCAATACAGGAGGGTCTTTCTTGGCGAACGTGATTGCGCGGCCCCGCCGTGTTCTTTCCGGAATGCGGCCCACGGGCAAGCTGCACCTCGGTCACTACCATGGGGTGTTGAAGAACTGGGTGCGGCTCCAGAGCGAGTACGAGTGCTTCTTTTTCGTCGCCGACTGGCATGCGCTGACGACGCACTACGAGGACCCCGGTGTCATCGCCGAAAACGTCTGGGAGATGGTGATCGACTGGCTCGCCTGCGGGGTGAACCCGAATCTGGCCCACCTGTTCATCCAGTCCCGGGTGCCGGAGCACGCGGAGTTGCATTTGCTGCTCTCCATGGTGACCCCGCTGGGTTGGCTGGAGCGGGTGCCCACCTTCAAGGATCAGCAATTGCAGTTGCGGGATCGGGACCTCGCCACCTACGGTTTTCTCGGCTACCCATTACTCCAGTCGGCGGACGTGCTGATCTACAAGGCCACCGATGTGCCGGTGGGTGAGGATCAGGTGGCGCACCTGGAGTTGACCCGGGAGGTGGCGCGGCGCTTCAACCACATCTACGGCGTCGAGCCGGACTTCGCCGAGAAGGCCGAGGAGGCGGCGCGTAAGATGGGCAAGAAGAACGCCCGGCTCTATTTCGACTTGCGGCGCCGCTATCAGGAGCGGGGCGAGCGGGAGGCGCTGGAGGTGGCCCACGCGCTGTTGGAGGAGCAGGCCAACATCACCATGGCCGATCGGGAACGGCTCTTCGGCTATCTGGACGGCAGTAGCCGGGAGATCCTCCCGGAGCCCGAGGTGTTGCTGACCCCGGCGGCCAAGATGCCCGGTCTCGACGGACGCAAGATGTCGAAGTCGTACAGCAACACCATTGGACTGCGTGAGCCGCCGGAGGAGGTGGAGCGCAAGCTGCGGACCATGCCCACCGATCCGGCCCGGGTGCGCCGCATCGACCCCGGCAACCCGGAGAAGTGCCCGGTGTGGGAGTTCCACCGGATCTACTCCGATGACAAGACCCGCGAATGGGTGTGGCAGGGGTGCACCACCGCCGGCATCGGCTGCCTCGACTGCAAGCGGCCCATCATCGACGCCGTGGAGGCCGAGTTGGCTCCGATCCGGGCCCATGCCCTGGAGTACCAGGAAGACCCGGAGCGGGTGCGGACCCTCATCGCCGAGGGCTGCGAGGCCGCCCGGGATGAAGCCCGGGAGACGTTGGCCGAGGTGCGTGCCGCCATGGGGCTCGACTACCGGTGAATGCGTCGTCGGTGCAAGAGCTTCCGCACGACCTCTATATCCCGCCGGATGCGCTGGAGGTCTTCCTGGAGACCTTCGAGGGGCCGCTGGACCTGCTGCTCTACCTGATCCGGCGGCAAAACCTCGATATCCTCGATATCCCTATCGCCGAGATCACGCGGCAGTACATCCAGTACGTGGATCTGATGCAGGAGCTGCGGCTGGAACTGGCGGCGGAGTATCTGGTCATGGCCGCGATGCTGGCCGAGATCAAGTCGCGGATGCTCCTCCCGAGGCCCCCGGCGGCTCCGGAAGAGGAGGACGTCGACCCCCGGGCCGAATTGATCCGCCGTCTCCAAGAGTATGAGCAATTCAAACAGGCCGCCGAGCAACTCGATACGCTGCCCCGGATGGGGCGGGATCTCTTTCCGACCCTGGTTTCGGCGCCGGACTGCCATCCGCAGCAGCGCTTGCCCGAGGTGGGATTGCGGGAGTTGCTGCTGGCGCTGGCGGAGGTCATGCGCCGGGCCAAGCTGAGCGAGCACCACCACGTCCGGCGGGAGCACCTGAGCGTGCGGGAACGGATGAGCGAGGTTCTGGCGCAGCTGTCCGGGGAGCGTTTCCGGTCCTTCGGTGAACTCTTTCCGGTGGATAAGGGGCGGCCCGGTGTGGTGGTGACCTTTTTGGCGTTGCTGGAACTGGTCCGTGAATCGCTGGTGGAGTTGGTTCAGAATGAACCCTTTGCCCCGATCTATGTGCGTGCCCGTTAAATGCAGCCCAACGTAAAGAGCATCATCGAGGCGGCGTTGATGGCCGCCGGTGAGGCGTTGACCATCGAGCGCCTGCAAGGGCTGTTCGAGGCCGGTGAGGCGCCCGGCCGGGAGGAGGTCCGCCGGGTCATCGCCGAGCTGAGCGCCGATTATGCCCGGCGCGGCATCGAGGTCCGGGAGGTGGCCGGCGGCTACCGCATTCAAGTCCGCGCGGAGCTGTCGCCGTGGCTCTCCCGCCTGTGGGAGGAGAAGCCGGCCCGCTACTCCCGGGCCCTGCTCGAGACCTTGGCCCTGATCGCCTACCGCCAGCCGATCACCCGGGGCGAGATCGAGCAGGTGCGCGGCGTCACCGTCAGCACCTCCATCGTGCGTACCCTCGAGGAGCGCGGTTGGATTCGTGTCGTGGGCCGCAAGGACATGCCCGGGCGCCCGGCCATGTACGCCACCACCCGCGCCTTTCTGGAGCACTTCAATCTGCGCTCACTCGACAACCTTCCCGATCTGGCGACCCTCCAGGACCCCGATCAGGCTTTCTTGGAACTCGATCTGCGCCTGCCGGACGAGGTGGATGAGGAGGAATCCACGGATGTGGACCCCGCCGATCATGAAGAGGACGAGCGTTCGTGATGGAAGATGAGGAAGCCGGCTCCGGCTCCGTGGGCGAAAAGCTGCAAAAGGTGTTGGCGCGGGCCGGTCTCGGTTCGCGCCGTGAGTTGGAGGCGGTCATCGCCGCCGGGCGGGTCACCGTGGACGGCCAAGTGGCGCGCCTGGGCGACCGGGTCACGCCACGCGCCCACGTGGAGGTGGATGGACGGACGATCCAACGCATCCAGCGCGATCCGCCGCGGCGGGTGCTGATCTACAACAAGCCCGAGGGGGAGTTGACCACCCGCTCCGACCCCGAGGGGCGGCCGACGGTCTTTCGCTCCCTGCCGCGGGTGCGCGGGCGCTGGATCGCGGTGGGACGGTTGGATCTCAACAGCCAAGGTTTGATGCTCTTTACCACCGACGGGGAACTGGCCAACGCCTTGATGCACCCTTCCCGGGAGGTGGAGCGGGAGTACGCCTGCCGGGTCTACGGCGAGGTCACCGAAGAAATGGTCCAACGCCTGGTGGACGGTGTCGAGCTGGACGACGGTTCGGCCCACTTCGAGGTGGTGGAGTCGGGGATGCCCCTGGATGAACCCCTGGAGGCGGGCAACGCTTGGTACCACGTCATCGTCAAGGAGGGGCGTAACCGCGAGGTGCGGCGGTTGTGGGAGTCCCAGGGGGTGAAGGTGAGCCGGCTGATCCGCGTGCGGTACGGGCCGGTGGTTCTGTCTAGGGATCTGCGGCGGGGGCGGTTTCGGGAGTTGCCGGACGCGGAGAAGGAGGCGCTCTACCGTCACGCCGGGCTGGAGCCGCCGCCCCGGCGTCCGGCACGCCGTCCCCCGGCCCGCCGCGGGCGGCGGAGTTCGCGCTGATCGGTCACGCCGTCACTGCGGACCGGTTACTCCGTCATTGCGAGGAGCGGAGCGACAAAGCAATCTCCATGGGTTGGCGTCCAAGTGGGGGAGATTGCTTCGCTTCGCTCGCAATGACGGAATGAGCCCGTAGTGATGGAATGGATCGGGATGTTTAAGTCGGGCAGTCGGTGCGTAGGGGGCAGGTCTCGCACTTGGGTTTGGGGCGGCAGATCTCTTTGCCGTGGGCGACGAAAAGGGCGTGGAGTTCGTTCATGGAGTCCACATCGTCGCCCAGGACCGACTCCACCATCCATCTTAGATCTTCGTAAGGCTCGTCCCCCCGAATCCACCCCAGCCGGGAGAGGATGCGGCGGGTGTAGGCGTCGATGACGAAGACTGGCCGGGAAAAGGCGTAGAGGACGATATCGTCGGCGGTCTCCGGTCCGATGCCGTTGACCGCCAGCAGGCGCGCCCGCAGGTCGCCGGTCTCCAGCTGCTCCAGGCTGGGATGCCCTCCCGCCTCCAGGTAGGCGGCGCAGAGGTTGCGCAGCCGTTGCGCCTTCACGTTGAAGTAGCCGGAGGGGCGGATGGCCTCCGCCAAGGCCTCCACCGGGGCGGAGAGGATCGCTTCGGCGTCGAGCCAGCGGCGGGCGCGCAGGTTGGCGATGGCGCGCGCCACGTTGGTCCAGGCCGTATTCTGGGTGAGGACGGCGCCCACCATCACTTCGAAAGGGGTTTCGGCGGGCCACCACCGCTGCGGGCCGTAGTGGTCACGGAGTGACGCCAGCAGGTGGTGGAGACGCTCGTCGCAGAGGTCGCCACCACGCTCCGGGCGGCGCGGGGTCACTTCTGCGATGGCGCCACGGTCAGTGCTTGGCCGTGGACGCCGGTGCTTTCGGGGCCGAGAAGCCACAGGAAGGCCCCCGCCACCTGCTCCGGCAGCGGGTGAAGTCCCGCCTCCTCCGCGGGGAAGGCGTCGCGCCGGAATTGGGTTGAGACTGGTCCGGGGTCGATGGAGTTGACCCGCACCGGGGTGGTGTCGGCCAGCTCCGCCGCCAGGATGCGCATCATCCCCTCAAGCCCCGCCTTGGAGACGCCGTAGGCGCCCCAGTACGGGCCGCCGTTCCGTCCCACCGCGTCGGAGGTGAAGAGCAGGGAGGCATCGGGCGATTTGCGCAGCAGCGGCAGGCACGCCCGGGTCAGCATGAACGGGGCGTTGAGGTTGATCTGCAAGGTGCGGTACCACGACTCCACGTCGTAGAGCTCCATCGGCGCCGGGCGGCCCAGCGCGGCGGCAGTATGGAGGATGCCGTCCAGCCGGCCCAACTGCTCGCCGATGGTCTGGGCCACCTCCGGGTAGTGGTCGAAAGAGGCGCCTTCCAGGTTCATCGGGTAGATGGCGGGCTCGGGGCCGATCTCGGTCAACTCATCGTAGACCGCCTCCAGCCGTTTGATCTCGCGGCCCAGCAGCACGACAGTGGCCCCAGCGGCGGCCAGGCGGCGGCTCACCGCGTGGCCGATGCCTCCGGTGGCGCCGGTGACCAGGATCACCCGGTCGGCCAGCAGGTTGGGGGCGGCTTGGTAGTCGGCGCTGACGGTCTGTTGCGAGATCACGGGGATGTTCTACTTCCAGGCGGCTATTGTGGACGCAACGCTACACTGCTGCTCGTTTTCCGGCAACACTGGGTAAAAACTTAGGCAAACTTGGTGACGGTGTTTAAGAATAAGTCCAAACGTGTGACTTGTCGCGCCAAATCAGTGCGTCCGTCTGCCGCACTCCGTGGACGCTCGCGTCACCCGGGAGTAGAGTCGGGAAGGAACCGGGTTGTATCCCCATCGGTTAATAGAAGGGAGGTTTCCATGGCCGGAGCACGCAGTCCCGTCGTCGATCCGGCGGCGGAGAAGGCCGCGGTCAGGAATCGGCAGGACAATGCACTGTTGCGCGGTCTGACGGAGAACGAGCGTCTCCTGGTGGTGGAGTGCGCACGGTTCGAACGCTACGGGGCGGGGGAGACGCTCTTCCATCAAGGTCGGCCGGCGGAGTGTCTCTACATGGTCCTCTCCGGGCGGGTGAAGCTCCTGACCTGCGGTGAAGAGGGCCGGGAGACCATCAACCGCTTCGTTCGCGCCGGCGATCCCTTCGCCGCGGTGGCGGGACTGGACGAACACGCCGTCTATCCAGTGACCGCCCGCAGTGTCGATCCGACCCACGTTCTGGCGTGGCCGCGGCAACAGGCACAGCAGTTGATGAAGGGGATTCCCCGTCTGGCGATGAACCTGATGGAGGTGATGGCCGGGTATATGCGGGAAAACCTGACCGCCCACCATGAGGTGGCCACCGGCCGGGTGCCCGAGCGTTTGGCGGCGGTGATCCTGCGTCTGGCCGCCCAGGCGGGGCGTGAACACCGTGGCGGGGTCCTGTTGGAAGATCCGGTGAGCCGTCAGGACTTGGCGGAGATGACCGGGACCACCCTCTATTCGGTCAGCCGCATCCTCAGCCAGTGGGAAGAAGAAGGCTTGGTGGAGTTGGGCCGTCGCCGCATCCTGATTCTGCGGCCCGATGCCCTGGCCCGCCGCGAGGGCTGATCAAAAAGGAGCCTCCAGGGGCCGGTGTCACCGCGCCAGCCAGTGCAGAATCTCTTCCGGTGCCCGGATCATGCCGTGGGCGCCCCACGCGGTGGGTTCATCACCGGCGTCGAGGTAGCCGAAGAGGGCCACCAGCGCCGCCGCCCCCGCACGGACCGCCGACTCCACGTCCCGCCGCGCATCCCCTACCGCCAAGCAGTCGGAGGGCGCCACGCCCAACTGCGCGGCGGCGGCCAAGACCGGGTCCGGGTACGGCTTGGGGCGGGGCAGATCGTCGCCGCAGACGACGGTGCCGGGGCGCAGGTTCAACGCCTCCAGCAGCGGCCGCGCCAACCGCCCCGGCTTGTTGGTGACCACCCCCCACGGCACCCCCTCCGCCTCCAGGGCGGCCAGCACTTCCAGGGTGCCGGGGAAGGGGCGGCTGCGCTCGGTCAGGCAGCGGCGGTAGCGGTCCACCACGGCCCGGGCCAGGCGTTGGGTGTGGGGGTCGTCGGGGGCGAGGGAGAACGCCTGCTGGACCATCACCGCGGCGCCGTGGGAGACGGTGGCGCGCACCGCCCCGGGCGGTGCCGGCGGCCGCCCCTCGGCGGCCAGCACCTCGGCCAAGCTGTGGATCAGGTCGGGGGCGGTGTCGATCAGCGTCCCGTCCAGGTCGAAGAGGACCGCCCTCATGCCTTGTGCAGGTGCGCCAGGTAGTTGACGCTGACGTCTCCGGTGAACCAGGTCTTCCGCAGGAACGGGTTGTAGCCCATCCCGGTCAACCGCTCCACCTCGGCGCCGGCCTCGCGGCCCCAGGCGGCCAGTTCCGACGGGCGGATGAAGCGGTCGTGGCGGTGGGTCCCCCGTGGGAGCAGGCGCAGCACGTACTCGGCGGCGCAGATACCCAGCAGATACGCCGCCGGTGTCCGGTTCAGCGTCGAGAGGCAGACGTCTCCGCCGGGGCGCACCAGCGTGACACAGGCGCGGACCACCGAGGCCGGGTCGGGCACGTGTTCCAGCATCTCCATGCAGGTGACGGCGTCGAACTCGCCGGGGTGCTCGGCGGCCAACTCCTCCACCGTACAGTGGCGGTAGGCCAGGTTCTCGATCCCGCTTTCCATGGCGTGGAGTTTGGCCGTCTGCAACGCCTGCTTGGCGGCGTCGATGCCCAGCACCTCGGCGCCGCGCCGGGCCAATGCCTCGGTCAACAGCCCACCGCCGCAGCCGACATCGACGATCCGCTTGCCGCCGAGGTCGCCCAGGCACTGCTCAATCCACTCCAGCCGGCCCGGGTTGAGGTCGTGCAGCGGCCGCATGGGGCCGTCCGGATCCCACCAGTCCCCGGTTTCGTCGAAACGGGCGATCTCGTCGCGGTCCTTGTTGGCGCCGCCGGCGGCCGTCCTTGGGTCATGCTGGGGATCTGCCTGGGATGGTCGACTCACGCCTCTAGGCCTCTGGTTTCGTCGGTATTGGGTGGGCCGCCGGTGGACCCCGCGCCGGAAATGCGGTCCCGCCAAGCCATCGCCTGGGCGGTGGCCTCGCCGGTGTCCACCGTAGTCAGCCGTCGGTCGTGGACCAGCGGGCGCCCGGCCACCCAGACGTCGGTGACGTGGTGCCGGGTGGCGGCGTAGACCAGTTGGGAGATCGGGTGGTAGACCGGTTGAACATCGAGGCCCGCCAAGGAGACGGCGGTGAGGTCGGCGAACTTGCCCGGCGCCAACGAGCCGGTGACGTCGTCCAACCCCAGGGCACGGGCGCCGTCCAGGGTCGCCATGCGCAGCACGGCGGCGGCGGGCATCGCCGCCGGGTCGCCGGCCGCCGCCTTGCCGAGCAGGGCGGCAGTGCGCATCTCGCCGATCATGTCGAGATCGTTGTTGGCGGCCGCCCCGTCGGTGCCCAGGGCGACGTTGACGCCCCGCTCCAGCAGGCCCGCCGCCGGGCAAAAACCGCTGGCCAGCTTCAGGTTCGACTCCGGACAGTGGATGACGTGGGCGCCGGCCTCGGCCAGCCGGTCCATCTCCTGCGCTTCCAATTGGGTGGCGTGGACGGCCAGCAGCATCGGCGAGACCAGACCCAACTCATCAAGCCGCTGCAGCGGCCGCTTACCGGTCTCCCGGACGCTGTTCCGCACCTCGCCGGCGGTCTCGTGGACGTGGATATGGACCGGCAGGTCCAACTCCTCGGAATAGGTGCGGACCCGCTTCAGCCACGGGTCGGAGACTGTATAAGGGGCGTGGGGCGCGAATATGGCGCGGATCAGCGGGTCGTCCTTGTAGGTGTCGTGGAAGGCGAGGCCCTTCTCCAGGTAATCCTCCGGTCCGTCACCGTAGGCGCTGGGCACATTGATGACGATCATCCCCAGCACCGCCCGCATCCCCACCTGGTGGGCCACCTGTGCGGTGACCTCGGGGAAGAAGTACATATCGTTGAAGCAGGTCACTCCGCCCAACAGCATCTCAGCCATGGCCAGGGTGCTGCCGTCACGGACGAACTGTTCGCTGACCCACCGCTGCTCCGCCGGCCAGATGTGCTCGGTGAGCCACGTCATCAACGGCAGGTCGTCGGCCATGCCGCGCAGCAGGCTCATGGAGGCGTGGGTGTGGGCGTTGATCAGCCCGGGGATCAGGAGATGGTCGTTCAGCCGCCGCGTGGTCTCTGCCCGGTAGCGCTTCTCCAGCGCCGCGCTGGGGCCCACTTCCACAATGCGCCCCCCGCGCACCGCCACCCCGTGGTGGTCGAGGACCACCCCGTAGGGCTCCACCGGCGCCACCCAGCGGGCGTGAATAACGGTATCGACAGTTTCCATGGTCGGTATGGTAGCTGACAGAAGGCCAGGCGGGGAGCGTAGCACGGGTGGTGAGCGGAGGGTGGCGCCTCAGTCGCTCAACTTCTCCACGCAGGCCGCGCAGACCGGTTCTTCCAGCTCCGCGCATCGCGCCCGCGCCTGTTCCGCGGTCAGGCACGTATCCGCCATGGAGTAGGCCTTGGCGCCGTCCTGCTCCAGCTCTCCGCACAGAGAATGGGTGGAGCTGAGCTTGCACAAGAGCGTGGCCTGGGAGACGCGTGCCTCGAAAACGTGCAGGCTCTCGGATCGGCTGTGCCGGACGATGGTGTATTTCTTGGCCGTGGGCATCGGCATGATTGGGCTCCATGAACGGGTGAAATGCGGAATGCGCTGTGGCGGGAAGCGTCGGGCGCACCGGTGAATTTCCATTGGGCGGCTAGGTATATCCAGCGGCGGGCGGGCTGTCAACCGATACCTTCTGATGGCGGCGTATGGTTTGGCTTCGGTTGCAACTTCAGGTCGTGCATCCGAAACTCCGTCGGCTGCGAGTCAACCGGAGAGACCCATGCAAGAACATGATCGCGTGCGCGCCGTGGAGTGGAGCGGCGGTGTGTTGCGCCTGTTGGATCAGCGGCGGCTGCCGTGGGAGGTGACCCACGTGGAGTGCCGGGACGCGCCGGCGACCGCCGAGGCGATCCGCGCCATGGTGGTGCGTGGGGCGCCGGCCATCGGGGTGACCGCCGCCTATGGCGTGGTGCTGGCCGCCGCCGATGCCTATCGCCGGGCCGGCGGTCAGTGGCGGGACGCCATGACCGGGGATCTGGAGACGCTGCGTGAGGCCCGGCCGACGGCGGTCAATCTGGCCTGGGCGTTGGCGCGGATGGAGGTGCGGGCCTACGCCGTTGCCCCGGATCACGATCCGGTGCCGGAACTGCTGTCCGAGGCCGAGGCGATCCACGTTGAAGACATCGACGCCAACCGCCGCATGGGGCGCTCCGGGGCGAGCCTGATCAACACCGGTAGTGGCGTCCTGACCCACTGCAATACCGGTTCTCTCGCCACCGGGGGCTTCGGCACCGCCCTGGGGGTGATCCGCACCGCCTGGGGCGACGGCCGCCTGACTGCCGTCTACGCCGACGAAACGCGGCCGTGGCTGCAAGGCTCGCGGCTGACGGCGTGGGAGCTGGTCACCGACGGCATTCCGGTGGATCTGATCGCCGAGGGGGCGGCGCCTTCACTGATGCGAAGCGGAGCGGTGCAGTGGGTGATCGTCGGTGCCGACCGGATTGCCGCCAACGGCGATGTGGCCAACAAGATTGGCACCTACGGATTGGCGCTGGCCGCCCATTACCACGACGTCCGCTTCATGGTGGTGGCGCCCACTTCCACCATTGACCCGGAGACTGCCGCCGGTGCCGACATCCCCATCGAGTTCCGTGAACCGGATGAGGTGCTGTTTGCCGGCGGCAAGCGGATTGCCCCTGAAGGGGACGGGGTGGGTGCCTGGAATCCGGTCTTTGACGTGACTCCAGCAGAGATGGTGGACGTCCTGGTGACCGAGCGGGGGGTGGTCCACCGGCCGGATGCCCAGGGCATTGAGCAACTGCTGGGGTAGGGCGGTCACCGCCCGATCCGCATGCCCACCGATGTGATCCGCCCCCCTTCCACTTCGCGCACGGTGAACTGGAGGTTGTCGATGCGCACCCGGTCGCCCACCACTGTGCGGTTGGAGAAGATACGCAACAGGTATTCGCCCAGGGTCTCGCCAGGGCGCGCGCCGGTGGGCAGGGCGATGCCGTAGACGGTGGCTACGTCACTGAGCAGGGTCTCGCCGTTGAGGGTGAACTCGCCGAAGAAGCGCTGCTCCTCCAGGTAGGCCGGCCCCGACGGGGCGACGAAGATGCGGTCCAGCTTCGGGATCTGTTTCGGGACCGCCAATAGGTAGATGTAGTCCCCGGTCTGGAGGATGCGTTGTTGGGCGCCGGGCAGGGCGTCGCCGTCGCGGAAGAGCGCCGCCACCTGAACCGTCTCGGGCAGAGGCAGGGTGTAGACCGGCTTGTACCGGGCCGGTGAATCATTGCTGATCCGGTAGGCGACGAAGGTGTGCTCCGGTTGGTGGGGGACGTCGATTTCCTGGCGTTGGACCGCCGCGGCGTCCGGCGGCACCTCTAGGCCCAGCAGCCGTGCCACCGGCGCCACGGTCCACCCCTGTACCAGCAGCGAGACCAGCACCACAAAGAAGGCGATATTAAAGAAGAGGTCGGCGTTCTCGGCCCCGGCCAACAGTGGAAAGAGGGCGAGGATGATCGGTACGGCGCCACGCAGGCCGACCCAACCGATGAACAGTTGCTCCCGCCACGGGAAGCGGAACGGCGCCAGGCAGAACATCACCGCCGCCGGGCGGGCCACCAGCATCAGCGCCGCGGCCACCGCCAGCCCTTGGAGCGCCACCGGCACCAGTTCGGACGGGACCACCAGTAACCCCAGGACCACGAACATTGTGATCTGGGCCAGCCAGGCGAAGCCGTCGTGGAAGCGGCGGATATTCTGCGCCGCCTGGAGCCGCCGGTTCCCGATGACCAGCCCGGCCAGGTAGACGGCGAGGAAGCCGCTGCCGCCCAATACCGCGGCGGCGCCGAAGACACCGAGTCCGCCGCCCAGGGCCAGCAGCGGATAGAGTCCGGCGGTGAGGGTGATGCGGTTGATGATCCACGCCACCGCGAAGCCCCCGGTCAGCCCCAAGGTCGCGCCGAGTCCCATTTGCCGCAGGAACTCCAGGACGGCCGCCAAGCCGAAGGAGTCTGGTGGGTGCAACAGCGTCTCCACCAGGAAGATGGTGAGGAAGATCGCCATCGGGTCGTTGCTGCCCGACTCGATCTCCAGCGTCGCCGCGACGCGCTGCTTGAGTTCCAGTCCCCGGGAGTGGAGCAGCCCGAAGACCGCCGCCGCGTCGGTGGAGCCGACGATGGCGCCTATGAGCAGCCCCTGAATCCAGTGGAGGTCGAAGACCCAGGTGGCGACGAGGCCGGTGATCCCGGCGGTGATCAGTACCCCCAATGTCGCCAAGCTGACGGCGGGCTTCAGCGCCACGCGGAAGGTGGCGACGTGGGTGCGCAGGCCGCCGTCGAAGAGGATGATCGCCAAGGCGAGGCTGCCGATGAGATGGGCGGCCTGGATGTCGTTGAAGACGATGCCGAACGGCCCCTCCTCACCCAATACCATCCCGAGGCCGAGGAAGACCAGCAACAGCGGCGCGCCCAGCCGGTCGGAGACTAGGCTGGCGATGATGCTGATCAGCAGCAGCAGCGCGCCGAAGAGGATCAACTGGTTGGTCAGTTCCAAGGGCGGGTCTCCCACCTTCCCGATGGCCGCGGTGCGGCCCGAAGCCTAGCAGAAATCCAGCGGCCATCGCCCACCCGGCTGCCGCCTTTCCGTTCCGCCAAGCCAGCCACCGCCACAGTAGGTGTGGTAAAATCACCCATTTACCGGAGCGCGCCCTGGGCGCACGACACACCCCGCCGCCGCCCGGCCCCTGGGGCGGCACGGCGGCTATTGCGGCCGTCGGTGAACCAAGGACCTTTAGGAGAGGGCGAGATCCCGCATGTCGAGCGTCGCGAAAGAGATCCTCCCCATCAACCTGGAAGACGAGATGCGGAAGTCCTACCTCGATTACGCCATGAGCGTGATCGTGGGCCGGGCTCTGCCGGATGTCCGGGACGGCCTCAAGCCGGTCCACCGGCGCGTACTCCACGCCATGCGCGAGCTGGGGAACGACTACAACAAGCCGTATAAGAAGTCGGCCCGGGTGGTCGGTGACGTCATCGGTAAGTACCACCCCCACGGCGACGCCGCCGTTTACGACACCATCGTCCGCATGGCCCAAGTCTTCAGCATGCGCTATCTGCTGGTGGACGGCCAGGGCAACTTCGGTTCCATCGACGGTGATTCGCCGGCCGCCATGCGGTACACCGAGGTGCGCATGGCGCGGCTGGCCCACGAGTTGCTGGCCGACATCGACAAGGAGACGGTGGACTTCGTCGACAACTACGACGGCTCCGAGAGCGAGCCGACGGTGTTGCCCACCAAGGTGCCCAACCTGTTGGTCAACGGTGGTTCCGGTATCGCCGTGGGCATGGCCACCAACATTCCGCCGCACAACCTGCGCGAGGTGGTGGACGCCTGTATCGCCCTCATCGACGACGAGGACCTGTCGGTGGACGCGCTGCTGGAGTACCTGCCGGCGCCCGATCTGCCCACCGGCGGCATCATCTTCGGCATCGCCGGTATCCACCAGGCGTACCGCACCGGGCGCGGGCGGATGGTGATGCGGGCGCGGGCCCATTTCGAGGAGATGGACGGTGGTCGCGAGCGGATCGTGGTCACCGAGTTGCCTTACCAGGTCAACAAGGCCCGGTTGGTGGAGAAGATCGCCGAACTGGTCAAGGAGCGGAAGCTGGAGGGCATCTCCGAGCTGCGCGACGAGTCGGACAAGGACGGCATCCGGGTGGTGGTGGAGTTACGGCGCGGTGAGTGCGCCGAGGTGATCCTGAACAACCTCTACCGCCACACCCAGTTGCAGACGGTCTTCGGCATCAACATGGTGGCCCTCCACCAGGGGCAGCCGCAGACCCTGAATCTGAAGCAGATCCTCGACGCCTTCCTCCGTCACCGGCGCGAGGTGGTGACCCGCCGGACCATCTACCTGTTGCGTAAGGCCCGTGAGCGCGCCCACGTCCTTGAA
>SKYL01000197.1 GCA_007127935.1 Halorhodospira sp.
CTCATAGAGGCAATAGGTCTTCCGCTTGTCTGCGCTCAGGAACGAGAACAGCCAGTGGACGCCGACGTCCTTGTTCACGTCGATCGTTCTGCCGACACCTTCCGCACCGGCTTCCAGCTTCTCGGCGAAATTGCGCTCGATCAGAAACAGGGGCATAGGCGCACCCCCCACTTGGTCGTCACCCGTAATCCTACCATGGACGTCTCACCTCGTCAACGCGCGGGGCGCAGCGGCTGCAGCGTGGCCTCCGGTACCGCGACGGCCGGGTCCTCCGGATCTAAAGGGAGGCGCCGTGGGCAGTCAGCTTACTCATCAGGTGATCATCTGTTGCCATTCGGGGCGTGACCACTTTGTACGTGGGGCCGCCAATCGGCCAGGATACTTGGCGTGACGCGCCGCTCCCGCGGCGGCGCCGACTGTCACGCCGGTACGACACAACGAACGATAGGGTCCGCCTTGTTTCGCCCCTCCCGCTTCCGCCTCGAGACTACGCAGCGTTTCAGCATCGGCGTGCTCACCTACGAGCCAGTTATGCCTCCGCAGCGATTCTGGCAGAACCCGGGTTCGAAGCCACGTCAACTGCGGAGGCGGTCTGAGCCGCCCGTCCCTCGCGACCCGGCGACGAAACGCAATATGGGCAATTGTCCCGATTGTGCTGCATCGCCGGGCGATGCACGTTTTGAACATCAGTGATCCCGCTGCCGGGCGACCGGATGCGGGGAGGGGAGACGATGCATGAGCAAAACAGGACGTATTTCGTTTTTCCGGGCGTTCACGTCGAGCGGATCAGGTCAGAAGACATTTCGTGGTTTCCATAGGCCTGAAGATCCGGACACGGTCGGCACGTCGCCGGCACGTACGGTCTCCAAAGAGAAGAATGCCCGCGATCACTGCCGGCGCAACGACATGGCGGAAGGGTCCTGGCTCCACGCCTTCCATGGACTCATCATGGCCATGGCAATTGCCAACGCCGATGAAGGGCAGTTCTTCAGGGGCGGGCTCTAGAGCGGCGGCGAATTGCGGAAATCGGGTTCACGAGTTCAGGAGGAAGACACGGATAGATACGACCGGCCATGGCGGAGTTCAGCCGCGGCGTGGGGCAGCACCAGTGCTCGCCGTGGGTGGCACGTATTGCCCGCGGTAGCGTGCCGGCAACCTCGCCGACGCTCGGCGTCCCGTTTCGCCCTGGAAACGGAATATGGGTAATTCTCCGGATTGTGTCGCGTCAGCAGGCAATGCACGACTTAAGCATCGAATAATCCCGCACTGCCGGTTGAACGGCTTGCGGGGAAGGAGAAGTTCTATGAGCAAAGACGCTCTGCATGAGAGTCAAATCAAGGAGCTGACAGCGAAGCTGCGCGGCTGCGTGGTCCTGCCGTCCGATCCGGGCTACGAGGAGGCCCGGCGGGTGCACAACGGGATGATCGACCGAAAGCCCGCCGCCATTGTGCGGTGCATGGACGCCGGCGACGTCATGGCTACGGTCAACTTCGCCCGCGATAACGGGCGAAGGCTCGCGGTGCGCTGCGGCGGACACAACGGAGCGGGGCTGGGTGTGGCCGACGATGCGGTGGTCGCGGATCTCGCCCGATTGAGAGGCGTGCGCGTTGATCCGGAGCACCGAACGGCACGGGTAGGCGGAGGGTGTCTCCTGGGAGAAGTGGATCACGCGACCGGTGCCTTTGGCCTTGCGGCCCCGTTCGGGATCATCTCGACCACCGGTGTCGGGGGGCTCACCCTTGGGGGCGGGTCAGGGTATCTGACGCGAAAGCACGGGCTCAGCATCGACAATCTCCGCGAGGTGGACCTGGTGCTCGCCGACGGGAGTTTCGTCACTGCGAGCGAGCGGCAGAACCAGGATCTGTTCTGGGCGGTGCGCGGCGGCGGCGGCAACTTCGGCGTGGTTACTTCGTTTCTCTTCGATCTTCATCCGGTCAGCACCGTGTACGCCGGCCCAATGCTGTGGCGGCTGGAAGACACTGCGGAAATGCTCACCAAGTACCGCGACTGGATGGCCGAGCACGAGGATGACCACGACTTCTACGGGTTCTTCCTGATGCAGGGCTTTCCGCTGGAAGATCACTTCCCCGAGGAGTTGCAGGGGAAGACCGTGTGCGGGGTGCTGTGGTGCCACACCGGAACGCTCGATCAGGCGGAGAAGGCGCTCGAGCCGATCAGGGCCTACAAGAAGCCGGCACTCGACTGGGTCGCACCAATGTCTTACCTGACGTTGCAGTCCATGGCCGGCGCGGGGTTGCCGCGCGGCTTGCAGTGGTACTTTAAGGCGGATTTCGTAGGTGAACTGACCGACGACGCGATCGAGATCCACGCGAAATACGGCAAGAAGTCGCCTTCGGTTTGGTCAGTGATGCATCTCTATCCGGTGGACGGAGCCGCAGGCCAGGTCGGTCCATCCGAGACGGCCTGGAGCTACCGCGAGGCGAAATGGTCCGCGGTGTACGCCGGGGTGGACCCGAACCCCGGGTATCGGGACGCAATCACCAACTGGTCGCGGAGTTATTGGCAAGAGCTTCATCCGTACTCGCTGGGCGGCGGCTACATCAACATGATGATGGACGAGGGTGAGGACTGTATCAGGTCGACGTACCGGGATAACTACGAGCGGCTTGCCGACGTCAAGGCGACGTACGACCCGGACAACCTGTTCAACGTGAACCAGAACATCAAGCCGGCGAGAGCCACTCGACCGGTCTGACTCGCGACACCGGCCGCAGCGGATTCGACCAGGCTGCGGCGGCGCGTCGTCGGCGCGGTGAACACGGAGTGGAGGGAGCAGGATGGTGAGCAAGCAACACCGCATCTCCATAGACGTGCATCTTGCGGAGGCGGGGGATTATGCACCGTTGAGCCTGAATGCGGGCGCTGAAGCGGCAGTGAGCCAATTTCATGGGAGAAAGACGAAAGGGCCGCTCGAAAGCGGGCGGCTGAGGGAGGAGCATAGATGGCTGGTTCTGTAAGCGTTGGCATCGTCGGCACGAGCAGGTGGGCGGACATGCTGTCCCTGCCTAGCCTCAAGAGCCATCCTGAGGCTGCGCTCACGGCGATTTGTGGTCGAAACCGCAGCCGGGCGCAGGAGATGGCTGTCAAGTATGACGTTCCCCGGGTGTACACCGACTACCGCGAGATGATAGACCGAGCCGGGCTCGACGCGCTTGTCGTCAGCGCCCCGGACGACCTGCACCACGCGATAACCATGGCGGCACTCGAGGCCGGACTGCACGTGCTCTGCGAGAAACCGTTGGCTTCGTACGCCGCCCAAGCCCGCGAAATGTATGAAACCGCGAAAGCGCGTTTGCTTGGGTTCGCAAACGGCGCGCAGGGTCTCGTTCAGCTTAGCACCGTGGCGCACTTGGCCGAGCGCGGGGGGGAACAGGGCCTGCTTATCCACGGCGAAGAGGGCACGCTCGAAGCTGCCGTGCACGTAGGGGGACCTGATAAAGGCGCCGTCGTGCGCGGCGTCCGGCAGGACGAAGACGCCTTCCGGACGCTGTCGGTTCCTGACGCGTTCGGCGGGGACCTCGACCTGGACGGCGCCATCAAGCGTTTCAACGAGCAGTCTCTTGGTCCTCGTGCGTTCATTGACGCGATTCTCGAGGACCGGCCTGCCGTTCCGAACTTTCATGATGGCCTGCGGGCCCAGGAGGCCATCCATGCGGCGCTAGCCTCACACCGCACTGGCCGTTGGATGGCGGTGTCCGGATAGCGTCTCAGCAACCGTCCGGACCCAATGGGAGGACATCCATGCGGACCACCGCTCATCCATGTGGCAAAGGCCGAGGCGGAATGGAAGTTCTGGCTTTTTGATGTACGGTACGACGTCCCGCCACAAGGTTCATCCGCCGA
>SKYL01000034.1 GCA_007127935.1 Halorhodospira sp.
GCATTCTTCTCCGAAAAGAGGGAGATCGAGCGGATGTCGGGGATGTTGGCGGTAATGGTGATCGGCACCGAGGCGCCAACTTCGGCGGTACCGGGTGCCTCGATCTGGATGCGATCGTCGGTGGTGGCATCCGCTTGCTGATGCAGCGCTTGCAAGACCGAGTCTATCGGGGCGTGATCGGCAAAGGCGTCTTTGGGCCACGCCGCAGCAACGGCATTCTTGATACCAATCAAGCCGGTCGCGATCCCGGTGGTGAGCAGGGCGCCGGCGGCAGCCCCTTTGAGCAACATACGGCGAGCAGTGTTCATTTCAATTTCCTCCCTACGTTTTATAACGTAGACCTGAGAATGGCCGTCAAGGTTCTTCAATCGTAAGCCCAAAGGCTAGGGAACGGCCCGTTTTTCAATCAGGACTTCCGCGTCGTCGGGGTCCACGGTGGCCCCGGCGTGATCCACCAGTGGGCCGCCGTCGTCGTTCCAGCCGCGGACTCCCAACTTGAGGTTGCGCACACGAATAAACCCCAACTCCTTCAGGGCGCGCGCCGCCAGGGCACTCCTTCTGCCCGACCGGCAGACGACCACGATATCTTGTTCTCGCCCCTCCGCCAACGCCGGCTCGGTTTCGGCATAACCGGGCTCGCTGGCCGCTTCCAGGATTCCCCGTGGCACATGGAGGGCGCCGGGAATATGAGCGGAGCGGTACTCGGTGGGTTCACGCACGTCAATGAGCAACGGAGGGTTGTCGGATTCCATTTCCGCCATGAGGTCGAACGGGAAGATCTCTTCGATCTCCTCCAACGCCTCAACCACCATCTGCTCAAATGTCTTCATCAATGCCCCTGAAGTCCGGATGGAACCTTCGGAGTGTGCATGCGCCCCCTTATCGACGGGCGCATGACCGGTGTAGCGGCTTATTGTCGTGAAGAAGACGGAAGGGCGAGAATACCCTTGACAGGGTATAGATGCATAACCTGCTATCTCTTTAGTGATAGCTGCGCTGCCGGGTCAGTCCGAGATCCACTGCTTTGACGGCGGCCTCGACCCGGGAGTGTACGCCCAATTTACGTAGAACCGACTTCACGTGGAGCTTCACGGTGCCGTCGGAGATGCCCAGGCGCCGGGCGATGTCCTTGTTGCTTTCGCCTTCCGCCAACCGCTCCAGGATATCCCGCTCCCGGGGGGTGAGCATGGCGAAGGGGTCCGGGGGGAGGTCCTGTGGTTTGCGGTCCGGCGCCAAGGTTCGCGCCAGGGCGTCGGTGAGGCTGGGGGCAATGGTCATCTTGCCTTGGAGCGTCTCTTGCAGCGAGGCGAGAAGGCGTTTCGGCTCAATGTCCTTGACCAAGTAGCCCTGCGCGCCGGCGCGCAGGCATTCAAAGAGATCCCGTTCGTCATCGCTGGAGGTCAGCATCACCACCGGTGTGTCGGGGTGGGTGGTGCGCAGCCGGCGCAGAATCTCTAAACCGCCAGGAGCGGGCATCAGCAGATCCAGCAGCACCAAATCGGGCTGAAACTCCGCCACCAGGGCCGGGATGTCGTCACTTCCGTCGCTGGCCCGGACGTCGTTGCCATGGTTCGTCAACAGGTCGCACAAGGCACTGCGGCAGAGGGTGTGGTCGTCTACCAGGATGATGCGCATGTTCGGTTCAGGCCCCTAAGGCTGGTGGCCCGGTACCGTTCCCTCGGCGCTCGGGCGGGGAAAACGCACCCGTACACAGGTCCCCTCACCAGGCTCGCTCTCCACGGTCATCACGCCTCCCAGGCGCTGGGTGCGCGTCTCGAGCCCAGATAACCCGATATGATACCCGGATTCATTGTTGTGGTCGCCCTGGAGCGGTATCTCGAAGCCACAGCCGTCGTCCTCGACCAGGATTTCAAGCACGTGGTCATGCTCCCGAAGTAGCACCCGGGCATGGGCGGCACCGCTGTGCTGACGGATGTTACACAGCGCCTCTTGCACGATGCGCAGTACTTGCAACTCCTGCTCGCCGTTCAGGCAGTCCGGCTCCCAGTCGTTGATCAGCCGGACCTCGATATCGCTCTCACGCTGGACATGAAGGACCAGCCGTTCCAATGCGGAGTGAAGACCTTCGCCGTCCACCATCCCGCGGAACTGCCCCATCAGAGTGCGCAGTTCCCGGTAGGAACGATCAAGATCACGGCGTAATCGGCGCATGTGGGCCGGCAAACGGCTCTTTTCGGTGGGCAGTCCGGCCGCCGCCTCCATCTGCCGAATGCGCATTCGCAGCGCGGAGAGGGTTTGTGCCACTGAGTCGTGCAGTTCATGGGCCAGCAAGCGGCGCTCTTCATTGATGGAGAGCCATCGGGCCTTGCGGTCATCCCGCAACCGCCGGATGGCCAGCCCGATGTGTCGGCCGGCGCGGTTCAAGAGGTCGGACAAGGTCTCGGCGCAGGGTACCCGGTCGCGGGAGAGGATCAGTCCGTAGATGCCCAGGGCTTCCCCGTGATCGTCCACGATGGGAATCGCCATCAACGTGTGATCACGGGGTTTCGGCAGAGGAGGGCGTCCAGTGCGTTCGATGCAAGATTCGAAGCCGGCGCGGCCGTGCATCTCGCCGGTGCCGAAGGCCGCCCAACAAGCGCCGGTGCACTCGTGGCAGAGGCGGGCAGCCCGTGTGAACTCGGGGTCGATGCCCCACGATGCGGAGAGCCGCAGCCCCCCGTTGTCGTCCAGCAACCGCACCCAGCCCCCCCGGGCACCGGCCACCTGCATCAGCGGCGGCAGGCAACGGTCGAGCAATTCATCGGTGGAACGGGCGCTGCCGCAAGCCGTGACCAAGTCGTTGAGGAGTTCCGGCCCGGAGGGGGTGGGGCAGCGCCGGGTGCAGCGGGCCGGTGGGGGAGCGGGTGGGCAGGACTGCGGCGAGCCGAGCGCCTGGCCAAGCGGTGGTGCGGTGTTTCGACGGCGCACCAGGGCCGCCGTGGAGGCGGTTCCCAATACCAGAACCAGCGCCGCGGCCGCCGCCGTGATTCGCGGGGGCAGGTGCGCGGCGAACAGAATGGCCGTGGTTGCCAGCACGAGGGTGGCGGCGACGCCGATCAGGGGCCAGACGACGCTGCGGGCTCCGCCGCCAAGTGGGGGCGGTAGATCGCCGGGATGACTCCCCAGCGGCCAACTCCCGGTGGGAACCGGACGATCTTGGAGGTGCTGAAATCGCACGTCTCGGCGCCAGCTGGCGCCGGGCACATGGGAACCGTCTGCAGTGGCCATCTCTCTCCTGTACGGGCCCTTTGTGGTACGAGCCTCTGTCAGTGCAATGCGCCACTTTGCCGCACGCGGATATTAATATATAGATGTAACGGAAGGAAATAAAGCGCGGAGGGAGACGAGGGGAGAGGATGAATCATCCGTCATTGCGAGCGAAGCGAAGCAATCTCCATCACTTAGACGTCAATCCATCGAGGAGATTGCTTCGCTCCGCTCGCAATGACGGGTAGGCGCCCGCAATGACGGTGGTGACGAAGTCGACGAACTTCGTTGCCCAGGGCGTGGCCCGGGTGTGCCGTAGGTGGGCGTAGGAGGCGACGGTGTTCCCGGCGACGATGCCGTCCCAGCCGTTGCCGATCCCTTCACCACGGAGCATGCGGTAGGCGCAAGAGAGCTTGGGGACCGGCTGCAGCAGCCGGGAGTAATGAAATTCGTGGGCCGGGATCTCGCGGACGCCGGAATCCACCGGCGACCACGGCGCATCGCCGGTGGGGGCCAAGCGGACGTAGCCGCGCCCTTGGGGGCGTGGTTCCATGACTACGTCCACCGGCAGCACGCCGGCCATGGTGTGGGTGCCTTCCGGTCCGCGGACCGTGCGGGCGAGATAGATCAGGCCGCCGCACTCGGCGTAGATCGGTGTCCCCGCGCCGGCGGCACGGCGAACCGCTTCCCGCAGTTCCGTGTTGGCCTCCAGCGCCGCGGCGTGACGCTCCGGGAAGCCGCCGCCAATGAAAATGCCGTCGGCCGCGGGCAGCCGCCGATCGTGGATGGCGTCGAAAAAGACCAGTTCCGCCCCCGCCGCTTCCAGTGCCTGCAGGTCGCCGGGATAGTAGAAATTGAAGGCCCGGTCCCGGGCCACCGCGATGCGGACGCGCCGCCCGCGGTTCGCCGGGCGGACCGCCGTGTTGGGGAAGGACGGAGCGGAGGGGAGGGCAGCGCCGGCTTGCCGGAGTGCGGCCAGGTCGATCCCCTCGCCGATCCGTGCGGCCAAGGCCTGGACCACAGCACGGGCGCCGGCCTGCTCATCGGCGGGCACCAGGCCGAGATAGGGGTCCTCAATGTGCATGGACGGGCTGTCGGCCAGGGCGCCCAAGACCGGTATATCGGTATAGCCTTCAATGGCGGCGCGGAGTTTCGCCTCGTGGCGGGCGCCGCCGACGCGGTTGAGAATCACGCCGGAGATGCGTAAACCGGGCTCGAAGGCGGCTTGTCCCAACAGCAGCGGCGCGATGCCGCGGCTCATTCCCCGGCAATCCACCACCAGGACCACCGGCGCACCGATCAGCCCGGCCAGTGCCGCGTTGCTGTCCGCCCCCTGGGGGTCGACGCCGTCGTGCAATCCCTTGGTGCCTTCCAACAGGCAGAACTCCGCATTGCTGCCGTGTTGCACCAAAGTCTGTACGATCTCCGAGGCTTCCATGGTGTGGAAGTCGAGATTGTGACAGGGGCGCCCCGAAGCCAGAGTCAACCAGCCCGGGTCGATATAGTCGGGGCCCTTCTTGAAGGGCTGGACGCGCAGCCCCTGCTGCGCCAGGGCGGCGCAGATACCGATGGCTACGGAGGTCTTTCCCGAGGACTTATGGAGCGCGGAGAGATAGATCTGCCGGGCCATCGGGGTCAGTCGGCCGTTATGGAGCAAGTTCAGCCTTGGCCGGGGGCGGTGGCCAAGCCACCGTCGCCTTCGCCGGTGGCTTCGGACTCATCGGCGGAAGTCGTCCCCACCTCCGGCTCGTCTTCCAGTTGCTTCGGCGTCAGTGCCAGGAAGCGCAGGGCCACCAGGGCGACCAGCACCACCAGGGCGATTCCGCCGAATCCCAGCAGCAACTCCGGCGCCGTCGGGGCGTAGGAGGCGGCGCGGCCGTCGAAGACGGCGCCGCTGACTTCCCGCCCGGGGAAGAGTTGCATCGGGTAAGACTGGGCGCCGACGATCATGACGAAGATGTGCGAGAAGCCGCCGATGAGCACTAGCACAGAGGCGGCGGCCAGGGCGCCGGCACGCCGCCGGGTGGCGGAGTTGAGCAGCAACACGGCGGGGATGACCGCCCCGAGGATGATCTTGCCGAGCCAGAAAACCATGGGGAGACTGCCGCCCTCCACCAGGAGGAAGCGGACCACATCCTCACGGCCCGGCATGTAGAGCAGTGTAAAGAAGTGGGCGGCCAGCAGTAGCAGCACGGCCATCAGGAATACGCCCATCATGCCGGAGATGCCACCCAACAGCGCGGCGGGAGCGCGGCGTCCCTGGCTGCCCATCACCGCCAGGAAGAGCAGGCTGAACGCGGCGGTGCCGTAGGCGAGGGAGGCGGCGATGAAGAGCGGCGCCATGATCGCGCCACCGTAGGCCTCCCGGGCCAGCAGGAAGCCGAAGATGGAGCCGGTGCCGGTGGTGAGGATCAGCCGCCAAGCGAAGGCGGCGGTGCCGGCGGTGGTGCTGTAGCCCTTCATGCGGGGTTCCATCAGCGTCCACAGGTAGACCGCCACGATGGCCAGGAAGCCGGTGTAGAGCAGGATGTTCCAGGCGAAGATGGACCGCAGGTTGTAGTGGGTCATGGCGATGATCAGGCGGTCCGGGCGGCCCAGGTCGAGGACCAGCACGGTCAGCCCGCCGATGAGCAGCGCCGCGGCCAGTACGCCGGAGAGGCGGGCCAACGGTTTGTGGTCCACGCGCCCGAAGACGGAGCCGACGGAGGCGACATTCAAGGCGCCGGATGCGGCCAGAATCAACGTTACGGCGAAGACGTGGGGCATGCCCCAGACGATCTGGTTGTTCATGCCGGTGATGTGGTGACCGACGGTGGCCATGTAGGCGGCCGCGCCGAGACCGGCTAAGACCACCACCGCCGCCACGGCGGCCAGGAGCCAGAACTTCGCCGGTTGTTGTTGCCCGATCTGCTGATAGCGTATGCGTGACGCCATGGTGGGAATCCTCTACGAGAGTCCTTGGTAACGCACCCCGGTGTCGAGCTTGAGGTCCGCGCGCACCGATTCGGCGCCGTGGGCGGCGATGGCCCGCGAGATCTCGCTCCGTGGGTTGTTGAGATCGCCGAAGATCAGGGCGCCGCGCCCGCTGCTTGCGCAAGCTTCGACACAGGCGGGGAGGACGCCGCGATCAATACGGTGGACGCACAAGTTGCAGCCCTCCACCGTCCCCTTGCCGCGGGGATGGTTGGGCGAGTCGGCGGCCACCGGCTCGTGAACGAAAAACCGCACCTGATAGGGGCACGCCATCATGCAGTAGCGGCAGCCGATACATAGGTGCTTGTCCACCAGGACGACGCCGTCGTCGCGGCGGAAGGTGGCCCCGGTGGGGCAGACATACGCGCACGGCGGCTTGGCACAGTGCTGGCACATCATCGGCAGCGAGGTCCGCCGCCCGTCCTCTTCGGTGATGGTAATCTTCCGAATCCACTTGACGTCGGTCTCGGGCCGACCGTGGCCGTGCCACCCGTTCTCGTCCCGGCAGGCGGTGACGCAGGCGTCACAGTTGGTGCGGCAGCGGTTGGTGTCCACCAGCATGCCCCACCGCACTTGGTCGGTGGCGGGGGTGCCGTCGGGGCGCGTGGGGACGGCCGCCTGCACCAGGAAGACGCCAGGGGCGATGGCGAGACCGGCCAACGCCGCCGCGCCGCCCAAGAGGCGCCGCCGCTCTGCGTTCACCGACCGGTCGTTGTGCTGTTCTTCGCTCATTGCGGGCCTCCCTGGTTCACCGGCGCCGACACCTCACTGCTGTGACACTGGAAGCAGTCCAGGCTCACGGCGGCATAGCTGTGGCAGTTGGCGCAAAATGCGAGCCGTTGGCGAGGGGTAAGCGGCTCACCGGCGGTGACCGGCTCGCGGACGGCGTGGCAGTCCACGCAAGACTGCAACTCCCGCTCCGGGTGCCGGATGCCCTGGCGTACCGAGTCCCGCTTATGCCGATCGAGGATGTGCATGTGTTGGCGCCGCATGGTCCCGGCGTCCTCGATACATTCCTTGCCCTGGGCGTCGGGGAGGGCAGGGACCGGAACACGTCCGCTCCGCTCCCGCGTCTCACCGCCCCAGGCCATGGCCGCCGTCGTTACGGCGACGGCCAAGACACCGGCCAGCGCCGCCGCGGCCCAACGCCATCCACGCGCCTTGTTCATCACGGCTTGCCTCCTACTCTCCAAGCCCCATTTCGATGTAGCCGGTGGGGCAGACGTCGCGGCAGATGTGACAGCCGATGCACTTGGCGTACTCGGTGAAGACGTACCGCCCCACGGCCCGCTGGTTCTTCGGCACCCGCTTCACCGCCTCCTGGGGGCAGTAGACGACGCAGTTGTCACACTCGAAGCAGAGGCCGCAGCTCATGCACCGCTCCGCCTCCGCCTTCGCCTCCTCGGCGGAGAGCGGACGAATCCGCTCGTCGAAGCTGCCGATGACCTGGTCGGCGTGGATCTCCACCCGCTCCCGGTGGTGCCGCGGGGTCGGCTGGAAGTGACCGAGGTAGAGGCGGTCGTGGCGAATGACCTCGACGCTGGAGCGATCCTCGTAGTTATGTACTGCGAAGTCGCCCTCGCTGGTGCCCCGCACGTAGGCGGGCTCGTAGGGAGCGGGCTCCCGCCCGGCGCGGCGCATCCCCTCCAGGAGATTGAAGTGGTGGACGTTGATCTTTGGCTTGCGAACCGGCTCGCCGCTCTCCAGGTAGTGATGGATGCTCTCGGCGGCGGACCAGCCGTGGCCGATGGCGGTGGTCAGCAGGTGGGGCTGGACGATGTCGCCGGCCACGAAGTGGCCCTTGCGCCCCTTGACCTGGAAGTGGGCGTCGGCCTCAATGAAGCCGTGGCCATTGTCCAGATCCTCGATCCCCTGCAGGTTGCCCTTCTGACCGATGGCGGAGATGATCAGGTCGGCCTCGATGGTGAACTCGGTCCCTTCCTTCGGGATCGGCCGGTTGCCGTCCATGGTGCACTCGCAGAAACGCAGGGCGGTGGCGCGGCCGTCGTCGCCGCGGATCACCTCCAGCGGCATCACCCCGTCGCGGATATCGACGCCTTCCCGCTGGGCGTCCTCCACCTCCTGGTCGGAGGCGGTCATCTCTTCCCGCTTGAACAGGGAGGTCAGAGTGACGTTGGCGCCCTCGCGCATGGCCAGGGTGGCTGCGTCGTGGGCGGTGTAGCCGAGGACCACATGCTCCGGCCGCGCCTCGTCGGGCAGGTCGGCGCTGTAACCGAGGCGCCGGGCCACCGAGGCCACGTCGATGGAGGTGTCGCCACCGCCGATGACCAGCACACGGTCGGACACCGCCGCCAGACGCCCCTCGTTGAAGGCGCGCAGGAACTCCACGCCGGTCAGACAGTTGGGCGTACCGTCCCAGCCGTCCACCGGAAGGCCCCGGCCTTCGTGGGTGCCCACGGCCCAGACGATGGCGTCGTACTCTTTCTCCACTTGCTCCATGGAGATGTCCCGTCCGACGCGGCAGCCGGTGCGCAACTCGACGCCGAGCTTGAGAATTCGCTCCACCTCGGCGTCCAGCACGTGGCGGGGCACCCGGTAGCCGGGGATGCCGTAACGCATCATGCCGCCGAGCCCGTCGCGCTCCTCGAAGATGGTGCAGGCGTGGCCGCGCTTGCGCAGTTGGTAGGCGGCGGAGAGGCCGGCGGGGCCGCCCCCGATGATGGCGACCTTACGGCCGGTGTCGGCGCCGGGCTCACCGAAATCGAGGTTGTTCTCGCGGGCGTAGTCGCCGATGGTGTGCTCCACCGCGTTGATGGAGACGTGATCCTCCACGACCCGCCGGTTGCAGCCCTGCTGGCAGGGCGCCGGGCAGACCCGGCCCATGATGGCGGGGAAGGGGTTGGCCTCGGTGAGGCGGCGGAAGGCGTACGCTTGCCACTCTTCGCCCTCGGCCGGTTTGTCGACGCCGCGGGCGATCTGCAGCCAGCCGCGAATGTCCTCGCCGGCGGGGCAGTTCCCCTGGCACGGGGGCGTGCGGTGGACATAAGTCGGGCACTTATAGCTATGGCCGGCCTTGAAGATCTCTTCACGCCAGGGCCGATGGCCGCCGTCTCCGTCCTTGAAGCGACGGAAGGTGAACGGCATATCCTCTGCTTTGGTCGCCATGTTCTTATACTCCCCCGTTATCGTTTTCGCCCGGCATCATTGGAGTGCCGGCGGTTAAATCTCGCCCTTGTCCAGCCGCAGCGCGTTCCCCACCATCTGGTGGAGGCTGACCACCGTATCCATGGGTAGGTCGTAGTACGGCAGAACCTTGGTGAACTGTGCTTTGCAGATGGCGCAGATGGCCGCCATGTGGGTGATGCCCTTATCTTCCATGACGTCGCGCAACGCGGTCACGCGCGGCAAGGCGCCCTTGATCCGAATGTCCAACAGCTCATCGGTCAGCAGGCCGCCGCCGCCGCCGCAGCAGAAGGTGGCGTCGCCGATGGTGGTGTCGGCCATGTCGTGGAAGTTACGCACGCTGGCCCGCAAGAGAGCGCGCGGGATCTCCATCTGCCCGCCGGGCATGTCGCCCATGCGGGAGGCGCGTGCCACGTTGCACGAGTCGTGGAAGGTCAACCCGATGTGGTCGTTGGCCGTCGGGTCGAACTTCAGCACGCCCTGTTGCATCAAATCGTAGGTCAGCTCGCAGATGTGCTGCGGCACCGGGTAGTTGGGGTCCAACTGGGCCTGCAGCGCCCGGGCGTACTCGTCTTTCTCGTCGGCCCCGTGGCCGATGCCGGCCAGGGTGTTCCAGAAGCTATAGGCGACGCGCCATGCGTGCCCGCACTCGCCGACCACGATGCGCTTGACGCCGAGGTCGATGGCCGCCTTGCGAATCCGCTCGGCCACCTTCTTCATCTGTTCATAGTTGCCGATGAACATGCCGAAGTTGCCGGCCTCGGAGGCGTAACTGCTCAGCGTCCACGAGAGCCCGGCTTGGTGGAAGACCTTGGCGTAGCCCATCAAGCCGTCCACGTGGGGCTCGGCGAAGAAGTCGGCGGACGGGGTCACCAGCAGGATATCGGCGCCCTGGGCGTCCAGCGGAATCTTGATGTCCTGCCCGGTGTCGTCCTTGAGATCCTCTTCCAGCCCTTCCAGGGTGTCTTCCAGGGCGGGGCCGGGCAGACCCAGGTTGTTGCCGATCTTGTGCACCTTGCACAGGATCTCGTTGACGTACTTCTGCCCGAATCCGGCCGCGTCCAGGATCTCCCGCGCCGCCATGGAGATCTCGGCGGTGTCGATGCCGTAGGGGCAGTAGACGGAGCAACGCCGGCACTGGGAGCACTGGTGGAAGTAGGTGAACCACTCGTCCATGACCTCCCGAGTCAGTTCACGTCCACGGACCAGGCTCGGGAAATTGCGTCCGGCGGGGGTGAAGTGCCGCCGGTAGATGTCGCGCATCAAGTCCTGGCGGGCCACCGGCATGTTCTTCGGGTCGCCGGTACCGAGGTAGTAGTGGCACTTGTCGGTGCAGGCACCGCAACGTACGCACGACTCGAGGTAGACCCGTAGAGAGCGGCTGCGCGTCAACAGCTCTTCCATGCGCGTCAATGCGCGGTCTTGCCAATCGTCGGGGATCTCACCCGGAAAGCCCAAGGGCTCTTGGTGTTGGGCGGCGGCAGGGTAGGACCGTACCGACTCGCTGGCCCCGGGCTGGACCTCGGGGGTATACAGCTCCTCCGGGCACGCCGGCACGGAGGGGATCTCGTATTCTTTCTTGCTCACTGCGGCGAACCCCTCTAGCGGTTGTTGCGTTCCAGCTCGGCGGCCCACGGTGCCAAGCGGCGGCGCTCACGGGGATTGTCCACTTGGTTACGAGTGGGGCTGAAAAAGACGCCGGCGACGTGCAGCAACTTGCTGAATGGGAAGATCACCATCAGGGCGACCACGAGCAGCAGATGGATCAGCAACATCGGGTCCGCGGGGAGCGGCTGCCAGTCGAAGCGCATCAATCCGAGAAAGAACGCTTTGACCGCCGCGATGTCCGTGGGCGCCAGGTACTTGATGGCCAGCCCCGACGCGCCGATGGCGATGAGCAGGGCCAACATCAAGTGGTCGGAGGGCGCGGAGACATAGCGGACGCGGTCTACCGCGACGCGCCGGAACCACAGGCCGGCCAGCGCGGCGACCATGGCGAAGGCGGCATAGAGGCCGAACGGTTGGATCAACACCACCCATTGCGGCACCGGCTCCAGGAAGTACCGCAGATGGCGCAGCAACACGAGGAGCAGCGCGGCGTGGAAGACCCATCCCAGCAGCCAGATCCACTTGTTAGAGCGGAACAGGCTGTTGAACAGGACGACCTCTGTCGCAACGCGAAAGGCCACGCCACCCCGGGATGTCGGAGCAGGGGTGGTCGGTATGGAAAGCGGCGCCGGTGTACGCGCATAAAGTGCGATGCGCATACCCAGCCCGACCAAAAGAATGGCCGTGGCCGCGTAGAAGAGTATGGCGAAGATTGCCGTTACCACTTCGAACCGCCTCCCTATTCGTCGATTCCCGGGGTTGGTGGCGCCACCAGCGCTAAATCAGACGCAGCCGGTGGGCTTGGGCAGACCGGCGTAGCGGCACGCCTGCTTCGCGGGGCCGTACGGGAACAGTTCGTAGAGGTACTTGCTGTTGCCCTTCTCCGGCCCGAGGCGCTTGCCGATCTGCTTGGTCAGTACACGCACCGCCGGGGCGATCTGGAACTCCTCGTAGTACTCGCGGAGGAAGTTGATGATCTCCCAGTGCTCCTCGGTCAGTTCGCAGTCGTCTTCCTTGGCCATGATCTCCGCCACTTCCTTGGACCACTTGCTGAGATCCTCGATGTAGCCCTCTTCATCGGTCTCGACGGTTATGCCGTTCACTTCATATGCCATTGGATCTTTCCTCCTCGCTGTTACTGGTCAAGTGGGCGTTTGACCCACCCTCATCATCGGCCGGCGCGACCCCGCGCCGGCGTGCCTTACTCTACCGGCCAGTGATCGTTAAACCCAGGCTTGGTGGGGGCCGTGGTCCACCACCAACTGCACGAACCCGGCGTAATCGACCACTTGAACACCGTCGGCGACGGTGCCGGCGTCGACGCCTCGCGCCTCCAGATCGGGGCCGAGGACATAGACGCGGCCCTCACCGGCCGGACCGGCTAACTGGCGGGTCGCCTCGGTGCCGGATAGGGCGCCGTAGACACCGTCCTCGATCATCAGCAGACGTCCATCGGTGCCGAGGTGCCCCAGGCAGGAAGCCAGGTCGTTGGTCTGCAACGGCGACTTGTTCACTGTGTGCAACATGCGCATCAATCTCCCAGGATCTTCCAGGCTAGAACGACATCACCACGTCCTGATCGGCCATCAGCTCGGCCATCCGTGCGCGGTCCACCACTTCCACCGGCACCACCAGGTCGTCGGCGGTCATCCCACGTGCTTCGAGGGACTCCCGCTCCACGTAAAGCTTTTCGATGTCGTACCCTTCCAACGCCCGGTAGGTCGGGGCGAAGTTTTTCATCTCCAAGACGTTGGCGTTCTGCCCCTTGCGGAGCTGGAAGACACCGTCGTCGAGGAAGGCGAGGCTGACGTCCTGGTCGAACGCGGCGCTGATCAGCACCACTTCCAGGCTCTCCAGCGCGTAGATCGTTCCGTGGGGCGCCTTGCGGTTGACGAACATGAACCGCTTGATCTCCCCGGAGAAATCGTCTTCAAACTCGTCGCTCACCGTCCGTTCTCCTCAAAAATGCGGTTTGCGGACCGCTGTCGCAGCGGAGGTGGTGGTCCGGTCAGTCACCGAAGGTGACCAACCGGTCGGCTTGTATACCGATCTCCACCAACTGACCCAGCCCGGAGATCCGGAAGCCCGGCGCCAAGACCTCGTCCTTGATGCCGCGGCGCAAGGCCGCGGCAACACAGACGACGAGATCGATGCCGTGGGTCTCGGCCAACTGCGACCAGCGCCTTACGATGTTACGGTCGTCCTGCTGCGGCTCCTGCAACCGGGTGGCGTTGTTCACGCCATCCATGTAGAAAAAGATCCGCGGCACCTCGTGGCCCTGTTCCAGGGCCGCTTTGGTGAACAGGTAGGCGCTGTCCGACGCTTGGTGCTGGTAAGGCCCTTCGTTGATCAGAATCCCAAATTGCATACCGTCCCCCTTAGAACCGCAGGAGGGCGGAGGCGTTGAGACTGTTCCGGGCGCCCCGCCAGTTGTCGATATGGTGCCTGGTGAACGGCAGACCGGTCAGCTCGAAGAACCGCGGCCAACCGATTCGCTCCACCCACTCGCCCATCCGCTCGTAGTCGCGCGCGTCGTCCTTGTAGGTGCGAAGGATCTTCTTGACCACCTCGGCCACCTCGGTCCAACGCGGCGGGTTGTTGGGCAGCCCGGCGCAGACCAGCTTGTGGAAGGTCGGGGCGCCACGGGCGTTGGAGTGGTTGCCACCGATCCAGATCGCCAGTTTGGAGTGCTCCGGGTCGTTGATCTGCATCGGCGGGCAGGGCGGGAAGCAGGCACCGCAAGCGATGCACTTCTTCTCGTCGATCTCCA
>SKYL01000112.1 GCA_007127935.1 Halorhodospira sp.
GCCCCCCCCATGAGCTGCAGGCGAAACTCTTCGGCGGCGGTCGGATGTTCCAGGGGGTCGGCGGCTCCGCCATGGGGCGTATCCACGAGCAGAACATTCAAGCCGCCCGCGATTTGGCGGCCCGCTACGGCCTCAAGGTGTGGGCCGAACACCTGGGCGGCCGGGGTCACCGCCATTTGATCTTCGACATCGACTGCGGCGATGTCTGGATGAAGCACACCGAGCCCCCCGCGACGCCCCCCTGCACCATGCCGGAGGCGGTATGAAGACCCTCGGCGTGATGATCGTCGACGACTCCGCCACGGTGCGGCAGGTCCTCTCCGGCGTGTTGGCGGAGGCGCCCGGTATCGAGGTCATCGCCACCGCACCCGATCCGATCTTCGCGCGTCAAAAGATGGAACGCCGGTGGCCCGATGTGGTGGTCCTCGACGTGGAGATGCCGCGCATGGACGGGATCACCTTCCTCAAGCAACTCATGGCCGAGCGCCCGACCCCGGTGGTGATCTGCTCCACGCTTACTGAGAAGGGCGCCGCCACCACCATGGAGGCGTTGGCCGCCGGGGCGGTGGAGATCGTCACCAAGCCGCGCATGGGGCTCAAACAGTTTTTGACCGACGCCGCCGATGATCTGGTCCGCGCGGTGCGGGCGGCGGCGGGGGTGGACCTGCAGCGGGTGGCCCACACCACCGCCGCGCGGGCGAAACCCCGTCCGGAACCGAGGCGGACCGCCGATGCCATCTTGCCCCCGGCCCATCGGGCGATGGAGGTCACCACCGACCGGGTGGTGGCGGTGGGCGCGTCCACCGGGGGCGTCCAAGCGCTGGAGGTGGTGCTGCGCGGCTTGCCGCCCACCGCGCCGGGGCTGGTCATCGTCCAGCACATGCCGGAGAAGTTCACCGCCGCCTTCGCGGCGCGCCTCGATCAGTTGTGCGCGGTGGAGGTGCGCGAGGCCGCCGACCGTGACCGGGTGCTGCCGGGGCGGGCGTTGATCGCCCCCGGCGGCCGTCATCTCTTGCTGCATCGCTGCGGGGCGCAGTACCGGGTCGAGGTGATGGACGGCCCGGTGGTCAACCGCCACCGCCCGTCGGTGGATGTGCTCTTCCGCTCGGTGGCGCGCTGCGCCGGGGCCAACGCCCTGGGCGTCCTGCTCACCGGGATGGGGGATGACGGCGCCCGGGGACTGAAGGAGATGCGGGATGCCGGGGCCGAGACGGTGGCCCAGGACGAGGCCAGCAGCGTGGTCTACGGCATGCCCAAGGAGGCGGTGAAACTGGGCGCGGTGCAGCGGAGTCTGCCGCTGACCGCCATGGCCGACGAAGTGATCCGTTACGGAGCGGTCTGTGGGGTGGGATGATGAAGACGGCATTGGAGCGAGACGTAGCCCCGGATAGCGGTGACAGCGGCGATCGCGGCGCCGGCCGTACCGAATCGGCGGGGCCGGTGGCGCCGGTGCGGGAGTGGGAGATCTCCCCCGGGGGGGAGGCGGCGGTGGTCGTCCCCCTGTCGGGCGCCGGTGAGGAGCGGGAGCGGGGCAGGCCGCCGGACGGCGTCCAGGTGCAGCGGTGGGCCGGGGTGGCGCTGTTGATCGTCGCCTTGCCTTTGTTGTTCTGGAAAGCCGGCCCGGAGAACTCGCCGGTGATCGCGCCCGCTCTCTTTCTACCGTTTCATACCGCGGTGGAGGTCTTTGCCGTGGTGGTCGCGGCCATGATCTTCGCCGCCGGTTGGCACGCCTACGAGCTCAATAACAGGCGCTCCGGCGCATTGACGATCCTCGCCTGCGCCTTTCTGGCCGTCGCCTCTTTCGACCTGATCCACCTCCTTTCCTACCACGGCATGCCGGACTTTGTAACGCCCAACAGCCCGCATAAGGCGATTGTCTTCTGGTTGGCCGCCCGGCTGCTGGCGGCGGCGGCGCTCCTGGTCTACGTGGCGCTGCCGAAGGGGCTGGAGATGGGGCCGCGGACCCGCTTGGGTTGGCTGATCGGCAGCCTGCTGTTGGTGGCGGCCGTCGGTTACGTGGGGGTCCACCACGTCCATTGGATCCCGGCCACCTTCGTGCCCGGACAAGGATTGACGCCGTTCAAGATCGGTGCGGAGGCGGTGGTGGTGGCGCTCCATCTGGCCACCCTGGCGGTCCTCTTTCTAAGGCGCCGCGCCATGTCCGGGCCGGGGCTTCCCGGGTTGATGCTGGCGGTGGGGCTGATGGCCGCCGCGGAGTTGTTCTTCATGGTCTACGCCGAGGTCAGTGATACCGCCAACGCACTGGGCCACCTCTATAAGATCATCGCCTATCTCTTCCTCTATCAGGCGATCTTCCTGACCACCCTGCGCGCGCCATTCATGGAGTTGATCGAGGCCCGCCGCAAGTTGCTGGATCGGGAGAGAAGCCACCGGGAGTTGCAACTCGACCTGGAGCACCGCTCCACCCGCGACTTCCTCACCGACCTGCCCAACCGCCAACTGCTCCGTGACCGGCTCCAACACGCCATCGTCCGCGCGGAACGGGACCGGGGGCGGCTGGCGGTGCTCTTCATCGACCTGGACCGGTTCAAGAACGTCAACGACACCCTGGGCCACGATACCGGCGACTGCCTGCTGCAACGGGTGGCGTGGCGGATCAATTCGGCGGTGCGGGCCAGCGATACCGTGGCCCGAGTGGGTGGGGACGAGTTCGTCGTCGTGCTGGAGGATGCGGATGATGCCGGGGAGGGCGGTGATGCCGCCGCTGTGGCGCGGAAGGTGCTGGCCGCCCTCGCCACGCCGGTAGTGGTGGAGGGGCGGGAACTGCCCGTCTCCGCCAGTATCGGCATCGCTCGTTTTCCCCAGGACGCGTACGACGCCGCGACGCTGTTGCGTAAGGCCGAGACGGCGATGCACCGGGTCAAGGAGAGCGGCAGCGGCAGTTTCGGCTACTACTACTCGGGGATGAACGCCCACACCAATGCCCGCCTCTATATGGAGGTGCAACTGAAGCGCGCGGTGGCGCGGGAAGAGTTCGTGCTGCGCTACCAACCCAAGGTGGAGGCGCGGGACGGGCGCGTGGTGGGGGCCGAGGCGTTGATCCGCTGGCGTGAGCCGCGGCAGGGCCGGTTGGTCTCACCGGGGGAGTTCATCCCGCTGTTGGAGGAGTCCGGCCTGATCATCCCGGTGAGTGAGTGGGTGGTGGCCGAGGTGCTGTCGGTGCTGCGCCGTTGGCGCGAACTCGGCATTGGAGTGCCCCTGGCGGTCAACGTCTCGGCCAAGCAGTTCCAGCAGGAGGGGGCGTTCCACCAACTGCGGCAGGCGCTCCGGGATTCGGCGGCCGAGGGGCGGATGCTCCAGTTGGAGGTCACCGAGAGCCTGATCATCGCCGACCCGGAGCGGGCCATCCGGGCGCTGCAAGCGGTACGGGAGATGGGTGTCACCACCGCCCTGGACGACTTCGGCACTGGGTACTCCTCGTTGACCTACCTCAAGCGGCTGCCCATCGATGTGCTCAAGCTCGACGGCAGCTTCGTCCGCGGCCTCCCCGATGACCCCGAGGATGCCGCCATCGCCCGCACCGTCATCGGCCTCGGTCAGGCCCTCGACATGCGCGTGGTGGCGGAGCGGGTGGAGACCGAGGAACAGGCCGACTTCCTGCGGGAGGAGGGGTGCGACGAACTCCAGGGCTACCTCTTCAGCCGCCCCCTGGCGCTGGACCGGTTCGAGCAGTTGCTGGCCAAACCGGGTGGACAGTAGTAGCGAAGCATCAAGGGTGTCCCCCGTCATTGCGAGCGCAGCGAAGCAATCTCCATGCGATGGCACCTGCCCTGTTGGAGATTGCTTCGCTGCGCTCGCAATGA
>SKYL01000051.1 GCA_007127935.1 Halorhodospira sp.
GCCTTGACGGCGGCGATGTTGAGGGTGCCGCGCAGCTTGTTCACGACCAGCGTTGCGAGCGCCTCGCCCTCCACGTCCTCGGCGACGATCAGCAGCGGCCGGTTCGACTTGGCGACGCTCTCCAGCAGCGGGAGCAGATCGCGAATGTTCGAGATCTTCTTGTCGTGCAGTAGGATAAACGCGTCTTCCAGTTCGGCCTTCATCGACTGCTGGTTGTTGATGAAGTACGGCGAGAGGTAGCCGCGGTCGAACTGCATGCCCTCGACCACTTCCAGCTCGTTCTCCAGGCCGGAGCCCTCTTCCACGGTGATGACGCCTTCCTTGCCGACCTTCGCCATGGCGTCGGCGATGATGCGGCCGATGGCCTCGTCGGAGTTGGCGGAGATGGTGCCCACGTGGGCGATGGACTTGTCGTCCTCACACGGCTTGGAGAGCTCGTCGGCGATGTAATTGGAGACCTTCTCCACGCCCTTCTCGATGCCGCGCTTGAGCTCCATCGGGCTCATGCCGGCGGCCACCGCCTTCATGCCCTCGCGCAGCATCGCCTGGGCGAGCACGGTGGCGGTGGTGGTGCCGTCGCCGGCCACGTCGGAGGTCTGGGACGCCACCTCTTTGAGCATCTGGGCGCCCATGTTCTCGAACTTGTCCTCCAGCTCGATCTCCTTGGCGACGGAGACGCCGTCCTTGGTGACGGTGGGGGAGCCGAAGCTCTTCTCCAGGATCACGTTGCGGCCCCGGGGGCCGAGGGTGGCCTTCACCGCGTTGGCCAACTTGTTGACGCCGATCATCATGCGCTGGCGGGCGTCGTCGGAAAAGCGAATCTCTTTCGCAGCCATGGGACGAATCCTCTAGTCTGAAATCTATGGTCCGATGTTGCGTCTGAACCGGTCCGTGGGGCGGATGGTCAGCCCTCGAGGACGGCCATGACGTCGTCTTCACGCATGACGAGGAGCTCCTCGCCGTCGACCTTCACCTCGGTGCCGGCGTACTTGCCGAAGAGCACCTTGTCGCCGGGCTTCAGGTCGAGCGGGCGGCGCTCGCCGTTCTCCAGCACCTTGCCGTGGCCCACGGCCACCACTTCACCCTTGATGGGCTTCTCCGCGGCGCTGTCCGGAATCACGATGCCGCCGGGGGAGGTACGCTCCTCCTCCATGCGCTTGATCACCACACGGTCGTGCAGGGGACGGATGTTCATCGGTCCTCACTCCCTTTATGTTTAAACAATATGGATCGGTGTCAGGCGGTGGTTGTTAGCACTCACCGCAAGTGAGTGCTAATGATAGTCAGCCCAACCCATTCGTCAACCCCCACCCCGCGTCATCGCCCCCCGGCCGTCATTGCGAGGGCCGAAGGCCCGTGGCAATCTCCATGTGGTGGCAATCCCCACCCCAAGGCCAAGGAGGGCCAACCATGAAGCAACCATGCGTATACATCATGACCAACCGGCGCCATGGGACGTTATACATCGGCGTCACCAGCAACCTGATACAGCGGGTTTGGCAGCACAAATCCGACCTTGTTGCCGGGTTCACCAAGCGTTACTCGCTGCATCGACTGGTCTGGTTCGAAGTCCATGAAACCATGGGCTCCGCCATCAGCCGCGAGAAACAACTCAAAGCGGGGAACCGTCAGCGAAAGCTCAGACTCGTTGAATCCCTCAATCCCGAGTGGCGGGATTTGTATGGAGAGATTGTATAAACAGATCGGCGGGGGGAGATCGCCACGGCCCTGCGGGCCTCGCGATGACGGCCACTAGCCTTCGGAGCGAGACTCGTCATTGCGAGCACCCCCCCCCGTCATTGCGAGTACCCCCCGTCATTGCGAGCGTAGCGAAGCAATCTCCTACCCGTTGGCGACAACCCATGGAGATTGCTTCGTCGCTTCGCTCCTCGCAATGACGGGGGTGCTCGCAATGACGGGGGTGCTCGCAATGACGGGTGCTCGCAATGACGGGGTTACGGGGGGGTATCCAGCGCCTCCCGGATGACCGGCTCCAAATCCGCCCGGTGCAGTTCGCCGGACCAGACCCGTTGGATGACGCCGTCGGCGTCCACCAGTACTGAGTAGGGGAGCATGCCCCGGCGGTTGCCGAATTGGTCGCCGGCGGTCATGGCCTCGGCGCGGCCGTAGAGGATGGGGTAGGTGACGCCGGTCTTTTGGGCGAACTCGGCGGCGTCGGCCCGGTTGTCGACGGCGATGCCGATGAAGGTGAAGCGGTCGCCGCCGAACTCTTGTTGCAGTTCTTCGAAGACCGGCATCTCGCGGATGCACGGCGGGCACCAACTGGCCCAGAAGTTGATCAGCAGGGTCTTGCCGCGCCACTCGGCGAGGTCGTGTTGGCCGCCGTCGAGGGCGGGCAGGACAACGCCGTCGGGCATGGCTTGGCCGATGACGGATTCGGTGGCGGTTTCGGGTCCGCGCCATGCGCTGCCGGTATCGGCCCCGGGGCCGGTGGGGGGCTCGGCGGTGACGTGGTCCCAGATCAGGTAGCTGCCGTAGCCTCCGGCGAGTCCGGCCAGGGCTAGGACGATGATGATGAAGGTGGTTCGCAAGGGAAGTGGCTCCTGAGTGTTGCGGCTATTCCAGGGCGGCACGGGCGTGTTCGGCGAAGCGCTCGGCGTTCATGAAACCCACCACCCGCCGGTCGGCCACTTCCCGGCCCTCGGCGTCGAAGAAGAGGACCGCCGGGGGGAGGAAGACGTTGAGCTGTTCCAGCAGCCGGCGGTCGTCGCGGGACATGGCGGTGACGTCGGCCCGTAGCTTGACGGCGTCGGCGCCGTCCAGGGCGGCCCGCACACGGCGGTCGGGCAGGGTGCGTTCCTCCAACTGCACGCAGTAGACGCACCACTCGGCGGTGACGTCCACCACCGCCGGGCGGCCCTGGGCGCGGGCCTCGTCCAACGCGGCCTCCAACGCGTCCAGGCCGTATACGCCGCGCCACTCGGCCAGGACTTGGGCGCGGGCCTCTGCGTAGGGATCACCGGTGATGCCGGTCCACGGCCGCAGGGGGTCGGCGGCGCCGGTGGCGGCGCCCACCACTTGAGCGATGCCGGCGGCGGCCACCAGGGCGGAGACGCCGCTCACCGCGAGGCGCGGCGTCCCGGCGCCGCCGGGCAGTTTGCGCAACAGCCAGACGGCGGCCACCAACAGCAGCACACCCCAGGCGGCCAGCTCGAGCCACGACGGGAGGAAGCGGGCGGCCATCCACAGGGCGATACCGAGGAAGACGAAGCCGAAAAGCTGTTTGACCGCGGTCATCCACGGCCCGGAGTGCGGCATCCAGCGCCCGGCGGCGGTGCCCACCACCAGCAGCGGGGCACCCATGCCGAGGGCCATGGCGTAGAGGGCGGCGGCGCCGAGTGCCGCATCGCCGGTGTTGCCGATGAAGGCCAGCGCCGCCACCAGGGCGGGTCCGGAGCAGGCGCCGACGATCAGCGTCGAGGCGACGCCCATGCCGGCGACACCGGCGGTCTGGCCGCCGGGCAGCGTATGGGAGGCGTGTTGAATCCGGCTCTGGACCGACGCCGGCATCTGAATGGTGTAGAAGCCGAACATGGCCCCGGCCAGGAGCACGAAGAGGACGGCGAACGACCCCGCCGCCAGCGGCCCCTGGAGGTCGGCCTGGATCGCCCGGCCGGAAAGCCCGGCGGCGGCGCCGGCGGCGGCGTAGGTCACCGCCATGGCCTGTACATAGATAAAGGAGAGCCAGAGCGCCCGCCAGGTGCCGGGGCGCTCGCCGCCGCGCCCGGCGCCGACGATCAGGCCGGAGAGGATCGGGATCATCGGGTAGAGGCAGAGTGTA
>SKYL01000306.1 GCA_007127935.1 Halorhodospira sp.
CCCCATCTCCGCCAACAGTTGCCCCCGCGCCTCCTCCAACCGCAACCCCATCCGGTAGATGATCCGGTACGCCCGCTTGATATTGCGGATGCGTTCCGGCGAAAAGCCGTGGCGCCGCAGCCCCACCTTGTTGATGCCGTGGGGCACCGCCATCTGTCCGGAGACGGTCACGTACGGCGGCACGTCCCGGTTGATGCCGCTGCCGAAGCCGCAGAAGGCGTACTCGCCGATTCTGCAAAACTGGTGAACCAAGGCAAATCCGCCGAGTGTGGCGTGGTCGCCCACATCCACATGACCGGCCAGGGAAGCCGAGTTGGCGAAGAGAGTGTGGCTGCCCAAAATGCAGTCGTGGGCGATATGGCAGTACGCCATGAGCCAATTATCATCGCCGATCCGCGTCTCTTCCCGCCCCTGAGCCGTCCCCCGGTGGCAAGTCACGAACTCGCGGATGGTGTTGCCGTCGCCGATAATCAACCGCGTGGGCTCGCCCTGGTAGCCCTTGTGCTGCGGTGCCTCGCCCAGGGCCGCGAACTGGTAGATCCGGTTGTCACGCCCGATGCGCGTGGGACCGTTGATCACCACGTGGGGGCCGATCCACGTCCCCTCGTCGATCTCCACATCGGGGCCGATGACCGTAAAGGCCCCCACCTCCACGTCCTCGCCAAGGCGAGCCTTGGGGTCGATGACGGCCTGCGGATGGACCCGGCTCAAACCGCGCGCACCGTGCAGCGGATCTCGCACTCGGCGGCCAATTGGCCATCCACGGTGCCCCGGGCATCGAACATCCAGATGCCGCGCATGATGCGCTTCACCGAGATATCGTGACGCAACTGGTCGCCCGGCTCCACGGGGCGCTTGAAGCGGGCCTTGTCGATGCCGGTGAGATAGAGGACGTGGTTATCCTCCAGCGTGTCCTGAATCGATTTGAACGCCAACATACCGCACGCCTGGGCCAGCGACTCCAGGATCAACACGCCGGGCATCACCGGCTTCTGCGGGAAGTGGCCGACAAAGAACGGCTCGTTGATCGTCACATTCTTGATGCTCACCATACGCTCGTGGGCCTCGAACTCCAGCACCCGGTCGATGAGCAGCATCGGATAGCGGTGCGGCAGCAGATTGATGATCCCGCCGATATCGGTATAGCCGTTCTTCTCCGCTTCGGTCACTCTCCATCCTCCGTTGTACCGCCCGGCGCGCCCCCGCGCAGGGCCTCAATCTCCTGTTCCAACGCCCGTAACCGGCGCGCCATTTCATCCAGTTGTTGGACCCTGGCCACGCTCTTGCGCCACCGCCGGTTGGGTGTCGCCGGCAAGCCCGACGAGTAGACGCCCGGGGTGTCGATACTCCCCGTCACCATCGCTCGGCCGGTAAAGTGACAACCGCCAACAATCTCCAGGTGATCGGCGAATCCGGCCTGCCCCCCCACGGTACATCCCGGCCCCAGATAGGTGCTGCCGGCAAAACCGACCTGTCCGGCCACAGCGCTGTGGACACCGATCCGGCAGTTGTGGGCGATATGGACGAGATTGTCGATCTTGACCCCGTCCTCCAGGACGGTCTCACCCAGGGTGGCGCGGTCGATGGCGGCGTTCGCCCCCACCTCCACGTCGTCCCCCAGCACGACACGTCCCAATTGCGGGATACGGACCCACGCCTCGCCGTCCTTCGCGAACCCGAAACCGGTGCCGCCGATGACGGCCCCCGGCTCCACCCGGCAACGCCGCCCCAACCGGCACCCCCAACCGATAACCGCGCCGCTCTCGATGACGGTATCCTCGCCGATCTCGGCGCCGGCCTGGATCACCGCGCCCGATTGGACCCAAACCCGCGCACCCAGTCGCGCGCCCGGCTCCACCACCGCGCCGGGGGCGACGATCACGCCCTCCCCCAAATCGGCACCATCGGCGACCCAAGCCGCCGGATGGACCCCGTCATCGGGCCTCGGCTCCGCATGGATCAGCCCGGCGGCGCGGGCGAAGATCAACTGGGGGTGGTCGGTGACCAACGCGGGCAAGGTGGTACGATTGCGTTCTTCCCTTCGCAGAACGACGGCGGCGGCGCCGGTCTCCTGCAACGCGGCGCACATCCGCCGGTCATGGAGAAAGACCAGGGCACCGTCTCCGGCGCTATCCAGCGCCGCCACATGGTCCACCACCACCTCGGGGTCGCCGTCCAACTCCGCGCCGACATGCTCCGCCAATACGCCCAGGCGCCAGGGAGCCCCCGGACGAAAGGGGCGCCGGACCTCCGGGCCGTCTGACTCCATTCTCCCTCCTGTCCGACGCTACATCGTGGGCGGTCAGAAGAACGTACCGAGAGAGAACTGGAAGATCTCGGTGCGATCCTCGTCGGTGGCATTTAACGGCTCAGAGAAACTGAATGTCAACGGTCCGACCGGTGACATCCATACCAAGCCGATGCCCGCCGCCGCCCGCATCTCACTAAGATTGACGCGGTCCAACCCCTCCGGGAAGGCGTCACTCTCCTCATAGTCGAGATGGGTGTCGTAGACTTGGCCGGCATCCACGAAGACCTGGAGCCTTACCGACTGGGCCTCCGCGGTGGGCGGAAAGACCACTTCCGCTCGCGTCAGCACGCGGGCGTTGCCGCCCATGGGCCGGCCGGCGTCCTGCGGGTCTCGCGGCCCCAGGTAGTTACCCCGGTAGCCGCGCACCGTACGTACACCACCCGCGTAGTAGTGCTCGAAGAACGGCAGCCGCTCCGTCTCACCGTAGCCGTCTCCGTAGGAGAGCCTTCCCTCCAATGCAATGGCGGTGCGCTCTCCCAACGGCCAGTAGCGCCGTTGCTCGTACTCGGTCTTATAGAATTCCAAATCGGCGTCGGGCAACGTCCCCTCCAGAGAGAACTGTTGACGCGCACCGGAAGTAGCAAAGATGGCACGGTTCCGGGTATCCCGGCTCCAGGCCAACCGCGGCTTGACCATGGTGAACCGGCTGCCCTCACGCTCTAAGAATTCCAAGAGACGGGGCGGTGTTCCGCCGCGTTTGAAAATCTCCATGCGCTCATAGCGGACACGGGCATGGACCCGGTCGACCTCGGTCACCGGAATGCCATACTCCACCGAGAGGTGTCCGGTCGTCAGGTCGTAATCCGCCAAATCGGCACGCCGCGCCCGAGTCTCGCGATAACCGGCGGCCAGGGTCCGAGACACCCCTTCCATGGTGTGATAGCGGTCTGTATAGGAAAGGTCGTACCAATTGGAAACGGTCGAACTGTTCGCGACCATGCTGAGCCGGTCCCCGGTACCCAGCAGGTTGTCCTGGGAGACGGAGAAGTTGATCAGCCATCCCTGGACGTCCCCGTAGCCGATGCCGGCCTGCAGTTCACCGGTCATCCGCTCGCTGACGGCCACGTTGACGTCCACTTGGTCTTCGGTGCCGGGAACCCGTACGGTATCCACATCAACGAAGTCGAAAAACCCGAGGCGGTTCAGGCGAACCCGGGACTGACGCAGCGCCGCGCTGGACAGCGGCGCCAGTTCCATCTGCCGCATCTCGCGGCGGATGACCTCGTCCTGGGTACGCAGGTTGCCGGTGATATTGATCCGCCGGACGTAGACCCGGATGCCGGGGTCGACGAAGAAGGCCAACGCCACCGTATTCTCGTCGTCATCGATCTCGGGATGCACCTGGACGCGGGCGAAGGCATACCCATCATCCCCGAGACGGTCCTGGATCGCCTGGATTGAGGCGTTGACCCGGGCACGGGAATAGAGCGCGCCCTCTTCCACCTGCATCAACCCCATCAACTCCTCGGCGGGGACGATCA
>SKYL01000025.1 GCA_007127935.1 Halorhodospira sp.
ACGCCAGCGGCCGCCGCCGGCAGAAGCGGCGTCGAGGCCCGGATCGTGGCGCCCCTGGAGCCGGTCCGCCACGCCTTTACCCACTTCGAGCTGCTCATCGAACCGATCCGCCTTCGCGCCACACCCGGCGTGAACGGGTGCCGCCTCCACGGCAGCCCGCCCCGGCGCTGGTACCGGGGCGGCGGCGACGACCCTCCCACCGCGCTGCCCGCTCCCGTAGCGCGGCTCCTGGAACGGTCCCCGGGACGACCCGCCGGCGGATGACCCGACCGGGGCGGTCTGGTATACAGTGGACCCGCACGGGAAGCACCCGGCGGCGACGCCCCTCGGCCCGCCATGCTGGCATCATTCCTGCTTAGCTTCAGATAACGACGAGGTAACCATGGCCCGCACCGTGCACTGCGTGAAACTCGGACAAGATCTGCCGGGGCTCGATCGCCCCCCCTATCCCGGAAACCTGGGGCAGCGGATCTACGCCCACGTCTCCCAACAGGCATGGCAGATGTGGATCCAGCAGCAGACGATGTTGATCAACGAGTACCGCCTCACGCCGGTGGACCCAAAGGCCCGGGAGTTCTTGGAGCGCGAGATGGAGGCCTTCTTCTTCGGCCGCGGCTCCGCAGCCCCTCCGGACTACCAACCGCCGTCTGATTGACGCCTCAAAGGACTACCCCACCACCCCGACGAAATAGTGACGCGTCAATTTATTGACGTCAATTAGTTGACGGCCCCGGGTGTTTGGGATGCTTGACCCCCGGGCCCGGATCGGCTTGAATGTGCACCCCCGGCCAGGTAGCTCAGTCGGTAGAGCAGGGGACTGAAAATCCCCGTGTCGGCGGTTCGATTCCGTCCCTGGCCACCACTTCCCCTTACCGAAGCCGCATATCCCCCTCTTTTCGGGCGATCCACGCGTCGTGCCGCCGCCGCTTTTCCGGGTCCGCGAGGACGTTGTAGGCCCGATTGATCAGCGACATGATCCGAACGGCCTTCGGGCTGTTCCGATTGCGGTCGGGATGGTACTTCTGCGAGAGGACGCGGTAGGCGGCACGGATCACCTCCGGCGGCGCCGTTCGGTCGACCTTCAGGTTGTCGTAGTGGGTCCGAACCTTTCGAATGACTCGGATGGTCGGTGAATACCGCATACGTCACCCCGGATGTCTGGACTATTCAACGCCACCCGCCCCACGGGCCGGCGGGACGGGCCGCATTCGGTGACGTGCAGGTTCAATGCCACTGGAATAGTTGTCGGGTTTTCAATGGGATGGCGCATCCATACCGGATGCCGCCCCCGGCCGGGACGGCGCCGGTGTAAGGTTCCTCGACGCCGATCATGGCGCGCCCATCGGCGAGGTGGCTACAATCGGGGCCTTCGGCCGGTCAAGGGGACGCACAACGTGGAAATCGAACTTTACGGTGTATTGAAGGAAGCGGCGGGCACCGAGTTGCTGGATGTCCCCGTTCCGGAAAGCGGCACGGTGGCTGGGGCCTTGGAGGACTTGGCGGCGCGCCATCCGGCGCTGGCCGGCCGCCTGGAACGGGTGGCGGTGGCGGTGGGCGATCAACTCGTCCACCGTGACACGCCGGTGGACGAGAAGACCCGCCTAGTACTGCTGCCGCCGGTGAGCGGCGGCTGACGGTACCCACGCTACTCCGCGGTGAGCGTACGCACCCCTTGCTCCGACCCCACCAGCAGCAGATCGGCCGGCCGCAGAGCGAAGATGCCGTTGGTCACGACGCCCGGGATGTTGTTCAGGGTCTGCTCCAACTTCCGCGGCTCGGTAATGGAAAGTTCATGGACATCCAGGATGATGTTGCCGTTGTCGGTGGTGAAGCCTTCACGCAGTTCGGGCCGGCCGCCCAGGCGGACGATCTCCCGGGCCACCGTACTACGGGCCATGGGAATGACTTCCACCGGCAGCGGGAACTTGCCCAGCACATCCACCAGCTTGCTCTCATCGACGATGCAGACGAACCGCTCCGCCGCCGAGGCGACGATCTTCTCCCGGGTCAGCGCGCCGCCGCCGCCCTTGATCAGTTGCAGGAAGCGGTTGGTTTCGTCGGCGCCGTCGACGTAAAGGGAGAGGGGGCCGGCGGTGTTGAGGTCCACCACATCGATGCCGTGGGCGCGCATCCGCTCGGTGCTGGCCTCGGAGCTGGAGACGGCGCCGCGGATGCGGTCGCGCATGTCGGCCAGGGCGTCGATGAAGAAGTTCACCGTGGAACCGGTCCCGACACCAACGATGGTGCCCTCTTCCACGTACTCCAGTGCGGCTTCCGCCGCCATGCGCTTTTGCGAGTCACCGGCCATGGGGGTTCTCCTCCTTCTTCGTCATCGGGTGCCCGGTCGGGTTATTCTGTAGGACTATGGCAAGCCATGATACCGAATTGAAGCCCCCGCCCGGCACCGCCGCCACCCCCACCGGGGCGCAGTGGTCGTATCTGGAGCGCATTCTCACCGCCTGCGTCTACGACGTGGCGCAGCAGACACCGCTGGAGGCGGCGCCGATCCTGTCGGCCCGGCTCGGCAATACGCTGCTGCTGAAGCGGGAGGATCTGCAACCAGTCTTCTCGTTCAAGCTGCGCGGGGCGTACAACTGCATCTCCCGGCTCCCCGAGGCCGCGCGGCGGCGGGGCGTGATCTGCGCCTCGGCGGGGAACCACGCTCAGGGGGTGGCGCTGGCCGCCCGGCTGCTGGGCATCGAGGCCACCATCGTCATGCCGCGCACCACACCACAGATCAAGGTGGACGCGGTGGAGCGGTTCGGCGGCAAGGTGGTCCTTCACGGCGACGGTTACGACCCCGCCGCCCAAAAGGCCCAGGAGCTGGTGGAACGCCACGGCCTCACCTACATCCCGCCCTACGACCACCCCGATGTTATCGCCGGCCAGGGAACGGTGGGGATGGAGATCCTGCATCAGCACCCACGGGCCATTGACGCCGTCTTCATCCCGGTGGGGGGCGGCGGGCTGGCGGCCGGCATCGCCGTCTATATCAAACAGCTGCGTCCGGACATCCGCATCATTGCGGTGGAGCCGGAGGATACGCCGACCCTGGCCGAGAGTCTGGAGCGGGGGGAGCGGATCGTCCTCGATCAGGTGGGGCTCTTCGCCGACGGCGTAGCGGTGAAGCAGATCGGCGAATATACGTACCCGATCCTCCGCGATCTCACCGACGAGGTGGTGCTGGTGAGCACCGACGAGATCTGCGCCGCCATCAAGGACATCTTCGAGGAGACCCGCTCCATCCTGGAGCCGGCCGGCGCGCTGGGCGTGGCCGGGGCGAAGAAGTACGTGGAAGACCGCGGCGTCCGCGGCGAGACCCTGGTGGCCATCAACAGCGGCGCCAACATGAACTTCTCCCGCCTGGCCCACGTGGCCGAACGGGCGGAGCTGGGAGAACACCGGGAGGCGGTGCTGGCGGTGACCATTCCGGAGCGCCCCGGCGCCTTCCGCCGCTTCTGCGAAACCATCGGCACCCGGCCCATCACCGAGTTCAACTACCGCATGGCCGACCCGGATGTGGCCCACGTCTACACCGGGATCGCGCTGCGGGACGGCGACCGGGAACGCCTCGACCTGGTGGCGTCCCTCCAGGAGCAGGACTACCCGGTCCTCGACCTGACCCGGGACGAGATGGCCAAGGTCCATGTGCGGCACATGGTGGGTGGGCGCGGCCACGGCGTGGAGTACGAAGTGTTATACCGTTTCGAGTTCCCGGAGCGGCTAGGCGCTCTGATGCAGTTCCTCTCCAGCATCGGTGATCGCTGGAACATCAGCCTCTTCCACTACCGCAACAACGGGGACGCCTATGGGCGGGTGCTATGCGGGATTCAGGTTCCGCCGGCGGAGCGCGCCGAGTTCGTGGCTTTTTTGGAGCGTTTGGGCTATCAGTATGCGGAGGAGACCGCCAACCCCGCATACCGTCTCTTTCTCAGTTGACGGCCACGCCGCAAGCGGCGCGGCCGTCACCGCGAGGCCCGAAGGGCCGTGGCGGTCTCCTTCAGAGGACTGGATTGCCGCGGGCCTTCGGCCCTCGCAATGACGGATTCAGGATCAATGAGCACTGGAGGCACCGGACCATGGCCGCAATCCGCGAAGCGATCATCGACGCCGCCGTCGAGTTGGCCGAAGAGCAGGGCTGGGAGGCCGTCCGCCTCTACGAGGTGGCCCAGCGCCTCGGCGTCTCGCTGCTCACCCTTTCGCGCTACTTCCGGGAAAAGGACGAGATCATCGACGCCTGGTTCGACCGCGCCGACGAGGCGATGCTGGCCGTGGCGGATCGGCCCGGTTTCACCGAACTCACCCCCCGGCAGCGTGTCCACCGCTTGATCATGGCCTACCTGGAGCGGCTCGGCCCCCACCGCCGGGTGACCCGGGAGATGGTCGGCCACAAGCTGGAGTTCGGACACCTCCACGTCCAGATCCCGGCGGTGCTGCGCATCAGCCGCACCGTGCAGTGGATTCGCGAGGCGGCCCGGCGCGACGACACCTTCTTTCTGCGCGGCCTCGCGGAGACGGTGCTGACCTCGGTCTTTGTCGCCACCTTCCTCGGCTGTCTCAACGACGACAGCCGGGGCTTCGAGGGGACCCGCCGGCGGCTCGACGGTATGCTCTCCATGGGCGAGACGGCGGCCCACGCCGCAAAACCCGCATTGCGCAAGCTGCCGCTGCCCAGCCTGCAGATGCCGCTGTGACGCCTTGGACCCGCTGACCCACGCCCTCAGCGGGGCTGTGGCCGCACGCGCCACCGCCCCCAAGCCGAACCACGACCTGCCCGGCCCCGCGGCCCGCACCGCCGCCGGGACCACCGCCGCCCTCTTTCCCGACATCGACGTGGCGCTCCGGCTGGTGGACCCGCTCTTCTACTTGACCTACCACCGCGGCATCACTCACTCCCTGATCATGGCGCCGGTGTGGGCGCTCCTGCTGGCCATCCTCTTCTCAGCCGTCAGCCGCGGGCGGTATACCTGGAGCACCTTCTACGGCGTGAGCCTGCTCGGTCTGCTGATCCATATCTTCGGCGACCTGATCAACGAGTACGGCACCCAGATCTTCGCGCCGCTCTCCACCCAAGCCTTCTCCCTGAGCACCACCTTCGTCGTCGACCCTTATCTCACCGGCCTTCTCCTGGCGGGCCTTGCCCTCTCCTACGTGTGGCGCCTGAACGTCGGGGCCGCCCTCGGCCTGTTGGCATGCACCGTACTCATCGCGCTACAGGCGACCCAGTTCCAGCACGCCCGCGCCCTGGGGGCCGACTTGGCCCAGCAACTGGCCTCACGCGCGGGGGCGCCGGCGGCGGCGGTCCACGTCCTGCCTCAGCCGTTCTCGCCGTTCAACTGGATGGTGGTCCTGGAGGAGCGGGACCGCTACCGCCTGACGCGAGTCAACCTGGCCCGCCGCGATGCCCTGGAGTCCGGCGACGACTACTGGATCGGCCGGCGGATGGTCGCCGCCTACCGCCCCGCGCACGACCTGCGGTGGCAGACCTTCCAGCGGTACGATCCCCGCGACCCGGGACGCGCAAGGGAGGTGTGGCACCACCCGGAGTTGGCCGACTTCCGGCGCTTCGCCGGTCTGCCCGCCCACTACGGGACCACCTACGGCCCGGTCTGCGTCTGGTTCCAGGATCTGCGCTTTCGCGCGCCGGAGATCCGGCCGCCCTTCATCTACGGTGCCTGCGGTGGGCCGGAGGCGTGGCGGCTCCACCGCCTCGACGCCGTCACCGGCAAGCCGCGCCCCAGTGGGCGACCCCGCGGTTAAGGAATGACTGAGCACCTCCCGTCCCGTCAACACGAGCTACCCCACGTCATTGCGAGCGTAGCGAAGCAATCTCCACCACATGGGCGCATGCCCATGGAGATTGCTTCGTCGCTCCGCTCCTCGTAATGACCGGGGCTGGCTCGCGTTGACGGAGCGCCGCTCGCAATGACGGATTGTTCAACATTTCTCTAAACAGTAGAGTGAGCGCGTTCAAATGCATGGGAAACGGGGAGAGGCGCAATGGGTTGTACCGCGTGTTGCCAGGGCCGAGCCGTGGATAGGCGTGGCGCGGGAATCCGCCGGAGGCTATTGATCGCCGCCATCGTGGCGGCCGGATGGCTGCTGCCGCCGCTGGCCGCCGCCGCCGGAACCGGCCATGCGGTGCTCTTCATGTACCACCGCTTCGGGGAAGACGACTATCCCTCCACCAGTGTCCGCCTGGAACAGTTCGACGCCCACCTGCGCCACCTGGAAGAGCGGGAGTACCACGTCTGGCCGTTGGAGCGGATCGTCACCCACATGCGGGAAGGCAAGGAGATCCCCGACCGGACCATCGCCATCACCGTGGACGACGCCTACCTCTCCGTCTACACCGAGGCGTATCCCCGCATGAAGGCGCGGGGCTGGCCGATGATCGTCTTCGTCGCCACCGACGATGTGGACGCCGGCCGCCCGGCCTACATGAACTGGGACCAGATGCGGGAGATGCGGGACAGCGGCCTGGTCACCTTCGCCAACCACTCGGCGAGCCACGACTACCTGGTGCGGCGCGACCCCGATGAGCCGGAGGAGGCGTGGGAGACGCGCATGCGCGATGACATCAACCGCGCCCAGCGGCGCCTGCAGGAAGAGTTGGGCACCGAGACCAACGAGCACCCCCGCCTCTACGCCTACCCCTTCGGGGAGTACAACACGCGGCTGGCGGAGATCCTCACCGACAAGGGCTATATCGCCTTCGGCCAGCACTCCGGCGGTATTTCGGGCCTGGACGACCCGCGCTCGCTGCCCCGCTTCCCGGTCAACGAGCAGTTCGGCGGAATCAACGACTTCGCACTGCGGGCGCGCTCCCTGGCCATGCCGGTCGCCTCCGTGGAGCCGTGGGAGCCGATCCTCGACGACAACAACCCGCCGCGCATGGAGATCACCCTGCGGGAAGACCCCGGCGTGGGCACCGGCCGCCTCGCCTGCTTCGCCAGCGGCCAAGGCGCCATGGAGGTGGAGTGGCTCGACGCCGAACGGACCCGTTTCGCGGTCCAGGCGGAGCGCGCCTTCGGCAAGGGCCGCACCCGCTACAACTGCACCGCGCCCCACCGCCGGGAGGGCGGGCGATTTTACTGGTTCAGCAAGCAGTGGTTGAACGATTGATGGGCGCCTTCATCGACGCTCCACCAGCACCGCCCCGGAAATATCGACCAAGTTGTTGACGCGAATGATGGCCAACAGCTCCGAGACGTAGTCTTCGCCGCGCTCGGAGTAGGCGGTCAGGTTGGTGGCCAACACCGTTGCGTCCAGCGGCTTCCCTTCCCGGCGCATCCGTTCCCGCTCCAAACGGAACTCCCGGTAGGCGTGGCCAACATTGAGGTTGTAGTAGTACGAGCGCACCGAACGCTCCAGGGAAGGGAAGATCCGCACCGCGTAGCGCTCACCGTCGGGCCGATCTTCGGGAACCAGACCCTCGCCCTCGATCCAGGTCCACTCGCCGAAAAGATTGTTGGCCTCCCGGGTGAAGCGCGACGTGCCCCAGCCGCTCTCGTTGGCCGCCTGCGCCAGGGCGAGGGCCGGCGGCACCTCATCGACCCGCCGCAGCAGCCGCCGGAAGAAGTCGCCCTCTCCCACCGGCACATCCACCCGGTAGCGCTCTGCCAACGCCTCCAGCCGATGACGCTGGTCGTCGTCCAACTCGGGAAAGGCGTGCGCCACCTCTTGGATGAACTGGCGTTTGGCCTCAATACGCTGGTTCTCGGCCAAGACGATCGGTGTCAGGACCCGCAGAAACGCCTCCTTGCGCTCATCCACATGGAGGGTGTCCAGGTCGTCGGGAAAGCGTTCCACGGTCACCGGGGCCACCTGGCCCGACGGGGGCCACACGCCGTCATCGGCGTGACCACGAAGCACCTCCAACAACTCGCGGCTTCCCTCGGCCGACACCTGGAGCAGGGCCGGGCGCTCTTCCTCCAGCAAGTCCTTGATGACCTCCTCCTTCTCCGCCCGCTCCCCGGAGCCGGAGTAGAACTGCCACCACGCCAGCGCAGCGGCCATCACCGCCGCCATCCCCACGGCAACGGGTGGAAAGAGAGGCACGGTCGTGGGTCGCTCGCCGTCGGGTTCTGGCCTCGCCATGGAAAGACTCCGGGATCTCCAAGGGCAACCAGTATACCCGACCGTAATTACCGCATACGACCCAAGGTCATCGTTCCGAGGAGATCCGCCGGTGACCACCAAAGGCCTCGGGCTATTTCCTGTAGTAGGCGGCCACCTGCTGGTCTTCAGTGCGGATATGGTCCACCAGCCAAGCAGTCAGAAAGTCGAGGGCCGCTTCCGGGACCTGGGTGTCCCCCTCGGCGTATTGACTCTCCAGCCGACGGATCAAATCGCGAAACCGGTCGTGCTCTCGCCGATGTTCTTCGAGCTTGGGGTAGCCGCACCGGGCCATGATCCCCTCTTCGTCCTCGAAGTGGACATCGGCGTACTCCGCGAGGCGGCCGATGATTTCCAGCATCTCCCGCCGCCCCGAAAGGAAGCGGCTCAAGTGAACCAGCTTGTCGTCCAGCTCATTGATCAAATCGAGGAGCCCCCGGTGCTGCTCATCGATGAGCGGGACGCCTGTGTCAAAACGCTCATCCCACGTCAATCGTGCCATGCTTCCCTCCTTCGCTCGGCCGCGCGCCCTTTACCGGGAGGAGGACGGTAAAGGTGGAGCCCTCCCCCGCCCGGCTCTCCACCTCGATGGTGCCGCCCATCATCTCGCAGAAGCGGCGGGAAAGCGCCAACCCCAAACCGGTGCCGCCAAACCTACGGGTCGTAGAGACGTCGGCTTGCGTAAAGGGCCGGAAGAGCTTCTCCATCTGCTCGCGCGTCATGCCGATCCCGGTATCGCGGACCCTGAACTCCACCGCATCCCCGCCCCCGGCATGTACCCAATGGACGCTCAGTGTGACCACCCCACCTTCAGTGAACTTGGCGGCGTTGGCCACCAGGTTGATCAGGCTCTGCCGCAGCTTCGTGGCGTCGGCCTCGATACACCCGGGTTCATCGGGTACGACGACCTCCAACCGGTTGCCGTTCTTGTGGATCAACGGCCCCACGGTGTCCACCACATCACTCACCACGGAGGCCACATCCACATCTTCCCAATGGACCTCCATCTTTCCGGCTTCGATCTTGGAGAGGTCGAGGATGTTGTTGATCAGCGATAACAGATGGCGGCCGGCGCTCTCGATGCGGTGCAAGTCGGGGACCATGGACTCACCGCCCGCCACCTCCTCCGCCTCCTCCAGCAGCATCTCGCTATATCCGATGATGGCGTTGAGGGGCGTGCGCAACTCGTGGCTGACGTTGGCCAGAAAACGGCTCTTGGCTTGGCTGGCCTCTTCGGCTTGCTCTTTGGAGAGACGCAGAGCATCCACCATGCGGCTGCGCTCGGTGGTATCACGTACCGTGACCTGGACCATGGAGCGCCCCTTGAGGTCGAACCGGCTCAACAGGACCTCGGCGGGAAATTCCGTGCCGTCCAATCGGCGGTGGCGCCACTCGAACAATCCACCGCCGGTCTCCAGGGCGGCGCCGACACGTGCCCCGAAGGCGGTGTCCGACCGTGTCCCGTCGGGCTGCTTTGGCGGAAAGAAGACGCTGAAATCCCGGTGGACCAATTCGCCGTAGTCCGCGCAGCCAAAAAGGGAGAGCGCGGCCTGGTTGCAATCCAGCGGCACCAAACCGTCCAAAAGGATGATCGCGTCTCGTGAGCTGTCAAAGAGGGCACGGAAGCTCTCTTCGGAGTCCGCCAGCGCCTCGCGGGCGCGCCGCCGCTCCTCGGCGAGCCGCCGGGCCTCCCGCTCCTTGCGTTCCAGGCGGTGGGCCTGCTCTTCGTAGGCCAACCGCAGCGCGGCCAGTTCACGCTCCAGCCACACGACCCGGTCCGGCAAATCACGCTCGGCGGTCACGACGCCCCCTGTATCCGCGGTGCCGCACACAAAGCTCCCCCTTCAAGAACGCACGAAATCCCGGCACGGCGGGACCCGCCACACCGACTCCGGGGGGATGGCTCGGACGGACGCTCTAAGTAACAGGCGCACGGCGGCAATTGCAACACCTGTACGATAATCGCCTTTAGAAAAGATTTAACGGTCCGTCGATTGACACCCCACGGGAGGCCCGATTAGTCTCAGCCTTGGAAGCACAAGGAAAACTACCCCTTAGATCAGACGGTTAATCCCCTGGGGCACCCTCTGCGGCCGCTCTCGAAAACCGTGACTGAAGGCTCGATACCCCCGCCCCCCAACGGTATCGGTCCGCATTCGGGATGGGAGGCCACGTTGGCGCGGATCCTGTTGGTGGAAGACAACGAGATGAACCGGGACATGCTCTCCCGGCGGCTCGCTCGCAAGGGGTTCGAGGTGGAGAGCGCCACCACCGGCGCCGAGGGCGTGGCGGCGGCCCGGCGGCTGCGCAACACCCTCGACCTCATCCTCATGGACGTCAGCCTGCCGGAGATGGACGGCCTTGAGGCCACTCGGCGGCTCAAGGCACCGGACTCCGAGTGCCGGGAGATCCCCATCATCGCACTGACCGCCCACGCCATGGCCGGCGACCGTGAGAAGGCGCTGGAGGCGGGCTGCGACGACTTCGCCACCAAGCCCGTGGATTTCCCAAGGCTATTGGAACAAATGAACGGGCTGATCCAAACCTAAGCCCATGCATCCCGTATCCAAGGAGGAGGGATCGCCCATGAGTCACGCCACACTCTCCACCAAGAGCGCCTACACCTCGCTGCAAGATCCCCGTGAAGCCGTCCGGCAGATCGCCGGCGAGATCCGGCAAACCGCGATGGGCGGTGTCGTCTTCTTCTGCTCCCCGCGCTACGACCTGGACGCCCTGGGCGCCGCCCTGAAGGCTGCCTTCGATTGCCCGGTGGCCGGCTGCACCACCGCCGGGGAGATCGGGGTGGGCGAAGGTTACGTGGAGGGCGGCATCGTGGCCGCCAGTTTCTCCTCCCCCGCCGTTTCCATGCATCCGGTGTTGATCGATGGGCTCTCCCCGCTGGACTCCGCCACCTTGGACCGGAAGATGTCGGTTTTGGAAAAGACCGCCGGCGACTTCAACCCCAGACGGCAGTTTGCGTTGTTATTGGTGGACGGCCTTTCGTTGAGCGAGGAGCGTGTCTGCTCCGCCCTTTACGACCACCTTCACGGCGTCTCTCTGGTGGGCGGCTCCGCCGGCGACGAGATGAAGTTCCAGCAAACCGCGGTCTACCACGACGGCCGCTTTCACTCCGACGCTGCGGTGTTGACCCTGTTCGACTGCCGGGTACCGTTCCGCGCCTTCCGCCTGCAACATTTCGAGCCCGGCACGGAACGGATGGTCATCACCGCCGCGGACCCGGAGAACCGCCTTGTCCACGAGATCAACGGAGCGCCCGCCGCCGAGGAGTACGCCGCCGCTGTCGGTGTACCGGTGGAGTCTCTGGGCCCGGATGTTTTTGCCGCCAATCCGGTGCTACTCAAAGTGGGCGGGGAGTACTACGTTCGCTCCCCCCAGGCGGCGCGGCCGGACGGCGCCCTCGCCTTTTACTGCGCCATCGACAACGGCCTGGTGGTGACCCTCGGCAAGGGGAGAGACATCGTCGGCCACCTGGAGCGGGAACTTCACAACTTGAAAGAAGAGGTCGGCGGTCTGGAGTTCGTGCTGGGTTGTGATTGCATCTTCCGGCGTCTGGAAATGCAGCAGACCGAACAACTGGAGGCCGCCAGCCGGGTGATGCAGGGGACGCGCTTCCTCGGTTTCAGCACCTACGGCGAGCAGTTCAACGGGCTTCACGTCAACCAAACCCTGACCGGCGTGGCCCTGGGGCGGGGAAATCCGGCATGAGCACCGCCGCCGAGTTGGAGCAACGCGTCCAGGAGTTGGAACGCGCCCTGGGGCGCCAGCGTAAGATCAACCAAGCGCTGATGGACCGGGTCGAGCACACGGTGGACGACGCCGGGGGAACCTACTCCCTATTCGAGCGCAACGCCGTCCTGCGGGACGCCGTCCGTCAGCGGACCCACGACCTGGAGGAGACCAACCGCGAACTTCGCCGGCAGCAGGAGATCGCTGAGGAGATGCGGGCGGCCCTGGAGGCGTCGGAGCGCGATTTCCGCAACCTCTTCGAGGGCTCACGGGACGCCATCATGCTCCTGGACGCGGAGGGCTTCCTGGAGTGCAACGCCGCCACGCTGCGGATCTTCGGCTGCATCGACAAGGAGCAGTTCCTTGGGCACCACCCGGGCGAGTTTTCTCCCTCCGTCCAGGAGGATGGACGTCCATCCATGGAGGCCGCCGCGGCGTACATCGAGACCGCGGTGCATGAGGGGAGCGTCTTCTTCGAGTGGCTCCACCGCCGCCGCGACGGAGAGATCTTCCCGGCGGAGGTCCTGCTCAACAGCGTGGAGTGGAAGGGTCGGCCCAGCATCCAGGCGGTGGTGCGTGACATCACCGAGCGCAAGGCGGCTCAGGCGGCGCTGGAGGCGGCCAGCCAAGCCAAGAGCGAGTTCCTGGCCAACATGAGCCACGAACTGCGCACGCCGCTCAACGCCATCATCGGCTACAGCGAGATGCTGCGCGAGGACGCCGAGGCCGACGGCTTCGAGCACACCGTTCCCGATCTGGAGAAGATCCACTCGGCCGCCCACCATCTGCTGACCTTGATCAACGACATCCTCGATCTGTCGAAGATCGAGGCGGGACGCATGGATCTTTACGTCGAGACCTTCGACCTGGGTGATGAGATCCATCGCGCCCTGGCGACCATCACGCCGCTGGTGCAGCGAAACGGAAACCGCCTGGAGGTGAAGACCGGCCCCGACCTCGGGATCATGGAGAGCGACCGCACCAAGGTGCGTCAGATCCTCTTCAACCTGCTGAGCAACGCCAGCAAGTTCACCAGTGGAGGCGTCATCACCCTGGAGGCGCAGCGAGGCACCGGGGAATTGCTCTTCCGCATCTCCGACACCGGCATCGGCATGACCGCCGAGCAGAAAGAGAGGCTCTTCCAGGCCTTCACCCAGGCCGACCCCTCCACCACCCGGCGCTACGGCGGCACTGGCCTGGGGCTGGCCATCACCCAGCGCTTCTGCCACATGATGGGAGGAGCCATTGATGTGGAGAGCCAGCCCGGCCAAGGGACCACCTTCACCGTGACCTTGCCGGCCGTCCTGTCGGAAGAACCCCCGACAAAGGCGGCAGCAGCGCCGGGGAGCACGCTGGGCGCCGGCGACGAAACGCCGGCGTCCGGCAGTGGCGCACGGACCATCCTGGTCGTGGACGACGACCAATCGGTCCTGGAGTTGGTCTCACGCACCCTGACCCGTGACGGCTTCCACGTTATCACCGCCGACCGCGGCGTTCGTGCGCTGGAGTTGGCGCGCGGCCACCGCCCCGCGGCCATCACCCTCGACGTCATGATGCCGGAGGTGGACGGCTGGTCGGTCCTCACCCAGCTCAAGGCCGACCCGGTCACGGCTGAGATTCCGGTGATCATGCTCACCATTGTCAGCGACCGGGAGATGGGCTACTCCCTCGGCGCCTCGGACTACTTGATCAAACCGGTCAACCGGGACGACCTGCGCCGGGTGCTGG
>SKYL01000175.1 GCA_007127935.1 Halorhodospira sp.
AGCTCTACCACGGGCCCGGCACCGACGACGAGGACGCGCTCCACCATCCCGTCCACATCGACCACAGCGACGAGGTGGCAACTCTGGCCGGTCATCTCCGACGCACCCGGGCTGAGACGCCCGTCAGTCCAGCAGTGGCAGAGGTCGCGGCCGCGTGGCGGGAGGTCACGGCTCGGCTCGACGAGATCGACATCCCGCGGCAGCAGGAGTTGCTCCGGCATCGTGACCAGCTCGAGGAGGCCCGCGCGGGGTTCGGCTACATCTTGGAGCGGACCCAGCGACGGTTGGAGCAGGAGGGGAGTGGCTTCCTAGCCTTCCGACGGCGCAAAGTCGTGGGGGAACTCGAAGCGGAACGTGAACAGGCGGTGGCGCGCCTCGCCGAGGTGACCGATCGGCTCGGTTCGGTAGACGCAGCGATGGCCGGGTTGCCAGACCGTCGTGAGCTGGGTGATCTGTTCCAACGGCTCGAAAGGCACGATGTGCAGCTGCGTCGGGAAGCCGCCGCCCGGGTTCGCGGCTTCCGGCCCGCCCCTCCGCCGTATCTGACCACTGCGCTCGGCCCGCCGCCCGCCGGCGGGTGGTCGCGCGACCGGTGGGAACGAACCGCCACCGGCATCGAGCACCACCGGCTGCGGTGGAGCGTCACGGATCCGACCAAAGCACTTGGGAGCCGGGCAGGTGGCAAGGGCATGCAGGCGAGTTCGGCCGCGATCCGCGATGACATCCGCCGAATGGCTGAAGACCTGCGCCGCGACCGCTTACCGCAGCGAGGGCGCGGGCGGGCTCGATAGCACGGATTGCTTGCGCCACGGGCTCGGCGACAGCGACAGATGTATTCGTCCGTGAGGACAGTGGCGGTGCGGCAGATAAGCCAAGGCAAGGGTCGTGTCGAGACGAGTCGTTCGCCGAGTGCGCAGAGCGTCGTTGTGAGCACGCGACCGAAACGCGCGGGCGCCGAGGTCCCGCATACTCTCCGGCGACACAATGAGGGGATGGCTCGATGACGGCTGGCTGGATTCTGCAGGCGAACCCATCGCGATTCAATGTCGACGACGCCTTGCGCGAACTGAAGCACCTGCACTGGCGGGTACCTCAGCACACCTCACAGATTCAAGTCGGCGATCCCGTGGTCATGTGGCGCTCAGGCCAAGAAGCCGGGGTCATCGGTGTTGGCGTTGTGGAGTCCCCTCCGTCGGAGATAGCCGATACACCCGAAGAGGCTCGCTTCAACCTCGGGGATGAAGAGGGGTCACTTACCACACGAGTCAGGGTCGCGGTTCGGCCCGCGCCCTTTATATCCAAAGCCGAGATTGAACAGATCGCGATTCTTAGTGGTCACCAGATCGTTACCGCACCTATGGGCACCGTGTTTCCTCTCAGCCAGGAGCAGTGGGAAGCCCTTGCGCAACGACTGCCACAGGTCCCCGACGCTTCGGCGTCGAGCGATGAGCCGGCGCTGCCATCTCCATTCGCCTGGTCGGATCGATACAAGTCGGTCCACCCCCTACCCGGTGGAGGGACCGCTTACCTTGAAACCCTTAATGCCATACTCCGTCGCGTCGAAGAGGCTCAACCGGAATCGGAAGAACTCATCCGATGGCTCGCGGAGCAGCAAGGTGTTGGGGAGCGGCGGGCGAGATTGACCGTGGGATTCTTGCAGCGGCTGTCACTACTTCGCTCCAGTGCAGCGAGGGTGTCACTCACGGACCACGGAAATCGCTGGCTGCTCGAGCAGGATCAGCTCTATCTGCTGGCTCTCGTTCACTCTCGCATCCGGTACGTGGGGGAGTTCTTGGCGCACCTCGTAGAGGCCCCCCGCTCACCCGAGGAGTTGCTACGCGATGCCAACGATCGGTACGCGGCCGGCTGGTCGACAAGAGCCCAGATTGATCGCCGCCGACAACTGCTCGGTGGCCTCGGGGTGATCGCTCGAGCGGAGGACGGAGGCCTCGCCCTCACTGAGTCGGGACAAAGGGCGCTCACGCTTCTCGAGCTGCACCCGCCATTCGACGAAGATCGAAACGTCGTATCTGCCACGAACGAAGCGCCGACAGTTGAGCAGCCTTCGCGCCAGGAACAGTCTGAGGTTGAGGGCATCGTGGATGAGCTCACACGAGCTTCTCACGACTCGACCCATCCAGATGCCTTGGAGATTGCGGCTCGAGATGCGTTCGCCTTTCTCGGTTTCGAGGCCGAGTGGCTCGGTGGTGCAGGCAAAACCGATGTCCTGCTGATAGCTGAGCTTGGACCTACTGACGCCTTCCGGGTCATCATCGACACGAAGTCGACCTCGCATGCAGCGGTGTCCGACACACAGATCGATTGGGTGACCCTTGAGGATCACCGTCGCTTCTACGATGCCGACTACATGGCCGTGTTGGCGCCGGCATTCCAAGGAACACGAGTCATCGAGCGAGCAGCCGACCGAGACATCGCGCTATTAGATGTGCCTGCCATGATCAGCTTGGTGCGACAACACGCTGAGGCGCCGCTCGGACTAGATGACTATCGGCACGTTTTTCAGCGAGATTCGGGCGTGGAGTCGGTGGCGGAGCTTGCTGACGAATTGAGAAGACGGCTTGTTCTCGCGGGAAAGCTTTTGAGACTTCTAGAGGAGCTTCAAGCCGAAGAGGGCGCCCTTCAAGCAAGTGATTTGTATTGGAATATGAAATCCGGCACCGAGGAACAGTTCGATCCTCCTACAAGAGAAGAGATCGCCGCAACGCTCGAAGTACTTGCGTCGCCACCCTTCGACTTAGTGAGACGAGTAGGGGATGGCTATCTCGCGCTTGGTAGCCACGCGACACTAATCCGGCGTCTCGAAGTGTTCATCAGTCTCCTCGCGTAGGTGATGCTCGTCCTCGTTGGGGGGCTTCGAATCGTTCAACCGGCACGATCACTGAGGCAATATGGGCGCCAAATCGGCTCGGTTCCGCTCTGCTTCACCGCCCATCGCGAGGTGGCATTTCAGTATTTCTCTGTATCGGTCGAGCACGTGTGGGCGCAGCAATTGAAGGCCGGGAGGAATTCTCAGTGGTGCCAGACACTCGAGACCCAGCTTCCTCGCCGCTCCGCGGCCTCGAATTGGGCGCGGATTGGTTGGAAGTACGTCGAGGAGCTGTTAGAGGCCCAGGGGCGCATCACGGACCCTTGTTACGGTGCGGCGCGCCCAAGGCGGGGGAGGTGAGGCACGTTGTCGAGTTTTTCGTGGCTAGACCATTCTGAGGAGCAACGGCGACGGATGCTCGAGGTCGTGTCGTTGTTCCGCGAACAGGGGACCGTCGATGAACTCGGGATCGGTCCGGTCAGAGATGCGATCAGCAACGCCCTCTTCCCCGGCCTGTCGGTGCTGCACACGCGGGCGCGTTATCTGCTCTTTGTTCCGTGGTTGGCGCGCGAGCTGGAACAGGAGCACGTCCCTGCCCGGCAAGCCCAGGCCAAACTCCGTCAGAAGGAGGTAGAACTCATCCATGCGCTACTGGAGGGCAACGCTGGCATTGGCATCATCGGTGGCGACGCACGGGAAAGCCTGAAACGTTTCCCGAGCGTGGTGTATTGGGGGGCCTTGCGACGTTTCGGGATCCTTCGTCATCCCGGTACGACGGCGCAGTACCTGCGCTCGCTCGCTTCCGGAGGCGAGGCAGCTCGTCGGGCAAGTCGAGATGACGAAGGTGAGGTGACCGAGGGCGCCTACGGCAACTGGCACGGCGCCTTGCCAGACATGCCAGCCGATCTGCTCGACGCCGCAACGTTCGACCTGACAATCGAAGAGGCGGACTAT
>SKYL01000114.1 GCA_007127935.1 Halorhodospira sp.
CGGTTGGTGTCTGCTCGCCGGCGTGGGCGGTGCGTTGGGACGAGGCCCCGGAGGGGCGGGAGGCGCGTCTGGGCGGGGTGCTCATCGACCGCTTCGCCCCGGATGAGTTCGCCGGCTACCCCACCCTGTGCAAGGGCCGCTTCGACGTGGAGGGGCAGACCGAGCACGCCTTCGAGAACCCCACCAGCCTCGATACGTTGGAGTTGATCCCCCGGCTCCACGCCGCCGGCGTGAAGGCGATCAAGATCGAAGGGCGGCAGCGCAGCCCGGCCTATATCGCCGCGGTGGCCGCCGTCTGGCGCCGTGCCCTGGACGCCTTCGAGCGCAACGGCACGTTCACCCCGTCGGCGGAGGACAGCGCCGCCCTGGAGAGCGTCTCCGAAGGGGCGCGGACCACTCTCGGCGCCTACGAGCGCACTTGGCAGTGATAACCGGAGGAGCCGCCATGCGGATCAGTCTCGGACCCGTACTCTACTACTGGGATGCGGACCGGTTGCGGGCCTTCTACCGTGGCTTGGCCGGTGATAGCGCGGTGGACACCTTCTATCTCGGCGAGACGGTCTGTAGCCGCCGCCGCGGTATCTCGCCGGAGGAGTGGGTAGACCTGGGGCGGGAGCTGGCTGCCGCCGGCCACGAGGTGGTTCTCTCCACGCTGACGTTGGTGGAGGCTCGCTCCGAGGCGGGTGTGATCCGCCGGCTCTGCGACAACGGTGAGTTTCTGGTCGAGGCCAACGACTTCACCGCGGTGGAGGTGGCCCGGGAGCACGGCATCCCGTTCGTCGCCGGCCCGGCGTTGAACCTCTATCACGGCCGTTCGGTGCGTATCATCAAGAACGCTGGCGCGGTGCGCTGGGTGCCGCCCGTGGAGTTGTCGCGGGAGGCGCTGGAGCGGCTGCTGGATGAACTGCACGAACTCGGTCTGATGGACGAGTTGGAGACCGAGGTCTTCGCCTTCGGGCGGATGCCCCTGGCCTACTCGGCGCGCTGCTTTACGGCACGCCACTACGACCGCCCGAAGGACCAGTGCGGCTTCGTCTGCCTCGACCATCCGGAGGGCTTGACGGTGCGCACCCGCAACGGTGAGCCGTTCCTGGTCATTAACGGTATCCAGTCCCAGTCGTACGAGTACATGAACCTGCTGCCGGCGGTGGCCGAGCTTCAGGAGATGGGTGTTTCCCGGTTGCGGCTGTCGCCGCGTCCTGCCGGCATGAAGACGGTCATCGACGCCTTCCGTGCGGCCGCCGACGGAGACACCTCGGTAGAACTGACCGAGCCGGCACTGGAGATGCAGTGCGACGGTTATTGGCACGGCGAGGCCGGGCGGGTACGCTCTGCGGCACTCGGTGGAATGGAGGCGGAGTAATGGTGTTGAGTCTTCCCGGTCCGGAGCGCGTTTTGCCGCTGGCCCTGCGGCCCCTCAACGGCTTGCCGGCCCCGCTGGTCTCCCAGATCGTGCCGCGCTTGGCGGAGATCTTTCTGTCCGAGCCGCTGGGCGACGGCGAACTGGAGCCGCTGGAGGGGCGCCGCCTCGATCTCTTCGTCGAGGATATCCCGTTCCGCTGCGCCTTCACGATGGAGAACGGGCACCTGGTCTGGTCCCGCCACGAGCACCCGGACGTCACCATCCGTGGCGAAACCCTGGCCTTCCTGGCCCTGGCCGGCGGTGCCATGGACGCCGATACCCTCTTCTTCCGCCGCCGCATCTGCGTCGAAGGCGACGTGGCGCTGGGTTTAACGGTGAAGAACCTCCTCGACGGCTACCAGCCCCACCTGCAACTCCCCACCCCGCTGCGCCATCTTCTTGAAACCATGGCGGGACGCGCCGCGGCCCAACTCCACCGCCAAGGCCCGGCGGCCAACTAAGAAAACGTTACAAGGACCGTCATGGCGAGGCGCCGCCATCGTCATCACGAGGCGCTACCATCGTCATTGCGAGGAGCGGAGCGACGAAGCAATCTCCAGCACTTGGACGTCAACCCACGGAGATTGCTTTGCTGCGCTCGCAATGACGGGACCGCTCGCAATGACGACGGTAGCCCTTCGCCCTGTCGGATTATTCAGCGTTTTCTTGCCTTAGTGGGCGGTGGTCATACCAGCCATGGCGGCCAACGCCTCGGCGTCCAGCAGGTCGACCTGGTGCCGGTGAAAGCGCGCGATTTCTAACTCCTCCAACCGCCCCAGGATCCGGCTCAACGTCCCGGGCGCCAACCCGATCATCGCGGCCCACCGCTGCCGTGTGACGGGCAGCGGGAAGCGGTGCGGGGAACGCCCGGTGTGGGCCCACCGCCGGGAGACATCCAAAAGCCAGCGGGCCACCCGGCTGGCGGCGTCGCCGTTGCGTAACGCCTGCAACTGTTGGCGCTGATGGGCGAACATCTTTCCCGCCAATTGGATCACCTCGCACGCTACCGCCTCGCCGGCCTCCACGGTCGGTTCGATGGGGAGCCGGCAGAGAAAGACCGGTTCCGTCGCGATGTACCGGGGGGGCGGGCCTTCGCCCAGCGCCTCGAAGCCGAAGAGTTCACCGGGTAGATAGGCGGAGATGGTGCGGACCTGCCCCCGGCCGGGGTGCTCGGCCACCACCACGCCGCTGCGGACCACCCCCAGCGTGGGGACTCCGTCGTCACCAGCGATGACCGTACCTGCGGGGTGGGGGCCGCTCCGGCAGATCAACCGTTCCAACAGGTCGGCTTGACCCGATGCCCGCGTGAGCTGAAAACAGACGCTGCGCAGGGCGCACTCGGAGCAGGTGATGGTGGTACCGCTTCCGTGGGCGTGGTTATGATCGTTCATGATGGCAAGTTCTTATGTCGACGGGCAGTTATAACATTGCCTTAAAATGTCCAGTTTGGAAATGCCCCAGCCTACCAATAAAGAGTTTTTCGTCACAGCCCCGGACTTACGGGGCGCTCTGACCCACTCCGACAAGGGGGATGCATGAACGATACGGGCTACCACCAAGCGCAGCGTGACCGGGTACTGGATACGGTGGCCGCACTGGTGCGGGAGCGGTGGGACCGGGAACGGTCCGGCGTCGCGGAACGTTTCATCCGTGCCTACTACGGCGGGGTCGCGGTGGAGGACCTGGAGATCCGGCATGCGGAGGACCTCTACGGTGCCGCCCTCTGTCATTGGCACCTGGGGTACCAGCGTCCAGCGGGCTCTGTTCCGTCGATTCATGTCTACAACCCCGATCCAGAGAAGCACGGGTGGGAGTCGACCCACACCGTGGTAGAGGTGGCCACGGACGATATCCCCTTCCTGGTGGACAGCGTCTCCATGGCGCTCAACCGGGAGGGGCGAACCATCCACTTGGTGGTCCACCCGGTGCTGCCGGTGGTGCGCGATGAGCAGGGGCGGTGGGTCGACTTGGGAGGAGAAGACCACGACCACCACGAGGCCTACATGCACTTCGAGGTGGATCGTTGCTCTGATCGGGAAGGATTGGCCCGCCTGCATAACGTCATGGCCTCGGTGCTGGACGACGTGCGGAGCGCGGTGGACGACTGGCGGCCGATGCGGCGCAAGTTGGCATCCGCCGCGGCGGCGCTGCGCCGGCAGCCGCCCCCCGATGGCGCGATTGCCGGTGACGACCTCGAGGAAGTGCTGGACTTCCTCCGCTGGGCCGGAAAGGACCACTTTACCTTTCTCGGTTACCGCTGTTACGACCTCCAACGCCGTGATGGTGAGTCGTTGCTGAAGCCGGTGGCCCGTTCGGGATTGGGGTTGATGCGCGGCGCCCCGTTGGGATGCTCCAATAGTTTCTCCA
>SKYL01000153.1 GCA_007127935.1 Halorhodospira sp.
GCGGTGCGTAAACCGTCGGGGCGTTGCAGCGGTTCCGTGGTGGGCAGGTGGGCCAAGAGTTGCCGGAGCCCTTCCCGGACCGCCGGCGGCAACTCCGCCGTCCCGGCCTGGCCCAAAGATTGCACCACTGTGTTCCAGTGGGCCGCTTGGGTCTGCCGGGGCAGCGCCTCACGCAGGGCCGCATCGATGGCGGGACGCGGCCCTCGGTGATCGAGGACTTTCAGAGTCAGGCGCGGTGCCAGTTCGGTCACCCGGAGGGTCAGACGGTCACCGTCCTGGACCACCACATCGGCCCGTGCCGGCAGCCGGTAGCGGCCCATCTCCAACAGGAGACCGTCGGCGGTGATTCGGGCGAGGGCGGAGAAGGTCTGTCCGAGCTGCAACGACAGGCTGGGCCGGCCGGTGGCCTCGGGGTAGCGGATCTCGATAATGGGCGGTTGGCTGGTGACTCGCATAACCGTCAATTAATTGACATTCTGAGCCGTCAATATTTTGACAGCGCCACTGGGCTGACATTGATCCGGTCTCTGCCGAAATCTCGACACCCTCAATCCACCAGCGACTGCTGAACGGATGCCAGCGACCGAACCCACGGTCCCTGCTCCCGCAACGCCGACGGCAATGTGTCGATGGCCTCCCGAGCTTCTCCCCGCGTGGCGTGACTGCCGTAGAGCAACACGTACCAATCCGCCCCCTGCCGCTCGGTGCGGACCAGCTCCGTCCGCCCATCGATCCCGTGGCGCGTCGAATAGGCACGCAACGTATCGGGGTTGCTGGCGGCCAAGATCTGTACGGTAAACCGGCTCCCATCCTGACCGCGGACCCACTGATGTCCGGGGAGGGCCGGTTCTACCGCGGGCGGCTCCGGCTCCAGTTCCGGCGCCGCGATTTCCACCGGCGGCGTCTTCGGCTCCTCGGTGGTTTCATCCTCCGCTTCAGCGGTAGCCGGTGGGTCCACCGTCTCCAGCGGCATTTCCGTCGGTTCATCGGTCTGGAAGCGCTCCGGTGGCGCCTCCCGAGAAAAGGTGTAGCGCTCCGGTAACACGAGGCCGAACGGTGAGTCCTCCTCCGGGGCGCCGCGTGCCGCCGCCGGATCCGAATCCACGGTGGTCGCCGGTGTCGGACGTTCCTGGGCGGTGATCTCCAGCACCGGGTCGGCCGGGCCGGGATCGAGATAGGTGGACAACCACCAAAAGGCGCCGGCGCCGGCAACCACCGCCCCGAGTCCGGCAGCCACGCTCAGGCGCAGGAGCAGGCCGCCCTTGCGCGGACGAGCCCGCGGCGCGGCTGGTGGGGTGGGGGAGGGATCATCACGGTGGGTCAGGCGTTCCGACAAGAGATCGAAGGCCGCCTCGTGGATACGGCGGGGATCGCCCCCCGAACGCTCGTAGACGACGCGCTTTTCGGCGTCGCTGAGCAGCCCGGGATCGCCGCCCGCCTCGGTCAGGCGGTGCTCCAGATAATCCCCGGTCTGTTGTTCGGTCAGCGGATAGAGGTGGACGACATGGAACCGCCCCTTGGGCAGCCGCTCCGGACGTTCCCCCGCCCACGGCTGGTCCTGGGTCGGGTCCACCGCCATCACCAGCCCGAAGCCCTCACCCTTCTCGCAAAGCTCCAGCCACAGTTCCAGTAACTCACGGACGGTGCGGGGGTTGAGCCGGTGGGCGTCGTCGATGAGCAGGGCGGGGCGGTTCCCGGACCGGCGGCTGCCCCGGATCTGGGCGATGGTGCGGTCGAGTTCGAGTGCTCCCCCCTTGGCGGCGGCTGGTTCGTCCTCCCGCACCAGCGCCGCACAGAGCGCCTCCAAATCCGTTTCGGGCCCGGCACGCACCAGTACCGGCTGCATCACCGGGATCTCCTGGCGCACGATTTGGTTCAAGAAGGTGGTCTTGCCGAGCCCGGCCTCGCCACGGATCATGAGGACCCGTTCCCCGCCCTGCAACAGGCTGATGGCCACATTGAGCTGGGTCGCGTGGGTGGTGTCCTCGTAAGGAGGCAATGCCTCACCGAAGGGCTGATGCACCAGCCCCAGCCGGTAGAGGCCGTCCTCGGTGAACTGCATGTTGTCGGATTGCCGGGCCATTCGACGATTCGGCCGCACCTGCCAAGGGTTTCCTAGGGTGAATGGGTCCTAGTCTAACACCGAACCGAGCGTCGGCCTTGACAGCGGGGAGGGGCCTTCGTAGCATGCAGCACGCTTTACGGGTCCTATCCCACGTCCCCATCGTCTAGCCGGCCTAGGACACCACCCTTTCAAGGTGGCGACACGGGTTCGAATCCCGTTGGGGACGCCATTTTTCCTCCCTGCCCCGCGGTCCTTTCCTGGTCTCGTAGCAGCCGTGCGGCGTCGTCGCGGGGCATCGGCGCCGCCCACAGAAAGCCCTGGCCCTGATCGACGCCGAATTCGCGCAGGTACGGCACTTGGTCTTCCCGCTCGATTCCTTCAGCCACGGTGGTCAACTCCATGGCGCGGGCCATGGCGGCGATGGCCTCGACGATGCTGGCGTCTTTGGGGTCGGTGACCATGTTTCGGGTGAAGGAGCGGTCGATCTTGAGTTGTCGGACCGGTAGTCGGCGCAGGTAGGCGAATGACGAGTAGCCGGTACCGAAATCGTCGATGGCGAAGTGGACGCCGTGGGCAGTGAGCCGCTTCATCGTCGCCATGGACTGCTCGGTGTGCTCCACCAGTACCCGTTCGGTTACCTCCAGTTCCAACAATGAGCCGGGCAGCCCGGTCTCTCGCAGGATCGCCTCGATCTGCTCCCCCAGGTACGGGTCTCCCAGTTCATCTCCAGCCACATTCACCGCCACCGGGACCACCGGCAACCCTTGGCGCCGCCACTGCTGGACGGTGTTGCACACCTGGCGCAGCATGGAGGCGCCCAGGGCGCTGATCCGTCCGGTGTCCTCGGCCAACGGGATGAACCGCCCCGGGGAGACGGTGCCCAACTCGGGATCGTGCCACCGGGCCAGGGCCTCGAAGCCGGCGATGCGGCCGCTCTCCAGGTCGATGCGGGGTTGGTAGTGGGGGACGATGGCACCCTGAATGATGGCGTCCTCCAAGCGGTGGGCCAAGTCGACGTCACGGGCCAGATCGGGATGGTTGGCGCACGGGACCAGACGGACATTGGCCCGCCGCTGTCCCCGGTGGGAGCGGGTGGCGTAACGGGCCAACGCCACCAGCCCTTCCGCGTTTCCCCGCTCATCATCACGTCCGCCGCGGCAGATGCCGATGGCCACCTGGGGCACGTGGCTACCGCCATCCCAGGAGATCCTTTGACGGAGCAGGTAGACCAATTGCTCCGACAACTCCTCCGCCGAGCATCCGGGCACGCCTTCCGGGGATAGGATCATCAAGTCGTCATCATCCCACCGTCCCAGCGTAACTTGGCGCGGCAGTTGTCCTCGCAGATGCTCGACCACGGCACGCAGGAAGGCCTCCGCCCGACCAGAGCCCTCGCCCACGCGCAACTGCGCCACTCCTTCCAAATGAAGGTCGAAGAGGGCGACAGCGCCACTGGCGCTCCCCCGCAACAGGGCTCCGAGACGGTCCAGCAGGCCCTGGCGCAGCGGCAATCCGGTGGTGGGATCGCGGTCGGCGGGGCGCTCCGCCGGCTGGCCTGCTCCGGCGCCCATCCGGTTGTGGGCGAGGATCTGAGTCTCCGCCACCCGCGCAAAGCGCAGCAGTTGGCGCTGGCGGTAGGCGTCGAAACGGCGGGGTGCGTAATCTTTGAGGCAGAAGGCGCCGAGCGGATGGCCGTGGGGGCCGCGCAGGACCGCGCCGGCATAGAACCGGAAGTAGGGATCGCCGACGACGAAGGGATGGTCCCGAAACCGGGCGTCGGCGCGCAAGTCGTGGACCACCATCATTTCCTCGTGGCGGATCGTATGGTTGCAGAACGCCTCGTCCCGGGTGGTGCCATGCCGGTCTTCCAGACCGTGGTTGGCCAGGAATCGCTGGTAGTCCGGTTCGATCAAGGTGACCAGGGCGATGGGGACATTGAACAGGTCGGCGGCGAGGTGGGTTAACGGTTCGAGTTGGCGGCGAAGCGCCGGGTCGTCGAACTCCAAGGCATCCAGTTCTTGAAGCCGGGCGGTCTCGTCGACCGCGCCCTCCGAGACGGAATCACATTCCAGCATGGCGGTTCTCCTGAGGGCAGTGGCACGGCGCTCGCTTGGCCAAGCCCACAGATACTCATGGTGAATTCCGGCCGCTGTCAAGCGAATGGATGGCGGGTGGGGCGGTGGTGTGGTGCTATGCTGAACCCATGACTTCAATCCGGTCTCCACGGATGGGCGTGCCCCCGCGGGGAGATGGATATGAATGGCGCAGCGCAAAGTCCAATGGTAGGCGCCGAGAGTGGCGGTGCCCGGGTGTGCCGGAACCGCCTTGGTCGGATGTATCTTCTTGTGGCGTTCATGTGGCTCGGGGGCGGTGCCGCCTTGTCCGGGGCCGTGTTCGGCAATGAAGCGTGGGGGGGGTACGGCGGAACGTCCCTGTCGGCATCGGATCATGGCCGGGGGATCATCGAGCGGGTCTTCGATCCGTGGCGCCGATACAGCCACCGCTTGTTGCTGGTCTATCCCTCGGAGTGGACCGGGGAGCCGCTCTACTCCGCCGAGATTCGGGTGGTGAAGGTCGATCCGCATGTCGCGCTGCACTTCTTCAAGCAGGACGGCGATGCCTTCATGTACCTGAACCATGGACAGGATCAGGGCGGGCTGCGCTACTACTACGGGGCGATCTTCCCGGTGTACGGGATCAAGGCCTATGTCACCGCCACCGAGATCCCGGGGCCGACGCTGCCCCCCCACCGGTTGGACGAGCAGGCGCGTCATGTCCTGATGATTCAGCTGCAATCCATCGACGACCACGGTGGGGTGGAGGCCTATGTGGAGATGCTGGAGCGGCGGGGTTACTTTCCTCCCACCTACTGATGCGCCCCGTGGCCTCCCCGGGGTCAGAACGCCAGCCGTAGGCCGTGGTGTTCCGGCTCGGGCCACAAGCCGCTGTCAATGACGCGCTCTCCGTCCCAGGCGACGTGGCTCTCGCGGGCGTGGTGGCTCAGTCGCCGGAGCAGCCCTTGGACGGCCTCCCGGTCATCGCCGGTGATCACCACCAGCGGGCGATCACGGGCATCGCGCCCGGCCCAGGCAACCGCCGCGGCATCGGGGGGTGGCATGGGGGCAGGCAAGGCCTCCACGGCGCGGAGGACCCTCTCCATCTCGTCGCGCTCCGCCGCCACCAGCACCGCGCCGGCACGCTCAAGTGTGGCGCCGGGGTGCTCCAGACGCAGCTGCCGGGCGGCTTCCCGACCCAGCGGCCCGGCAACGTGGATCGAGGCTGCCTCCAGGACCTCCCGGATTACCGGGATGCGCTCTCCGGGGTCCAATGCCCGGTAGAGATCGTAGTCGGGGTCGACGGCCACGGCGGTGGGGGTGCCTTCCACGGTCCAATGGGCCTCGGCTTGCGTTCCGGCCAGGAATAGCGTGAAGCGCTCGGTGCCGTGTTCGGTCTCTACCGCGACGGGGACGTGCAGTTCATAGGCGGGGGTGGCCTGGAAGAGGCGTATGACCACCCCGTCTTCGGTGCGTTCGGCGCGCTCCAGCCGGAGGCGGGGGGCGCCGGTGCGGTGCAGCCACTGATCGAAGTAGACGGCGAGAGCGTCCCCCGAGGCGGCCTCGAAGGCCGCTTGCAGGTGCGCCCAGCGCGTCACCCGAAAGGCGCGCGCCTCCCAAAAGCGGCGGATGCCTTCATCGAAGGCTTCCTCTCCCAGCCGGTCCCGCAGCATATGGAAGAGCATCGCCCCACGTTGGTACCCCACCACCCGGTGGGCCCCTTCACGGCCGCCACGGAAACGGCGCAACGGGTAGTCCTCCTGCGGCGGGAGGGCGGCGTGGTTGCGCAGCCAGTCACCGCGGACCCGCCGGGCCTCCGCCGGATCACGGCGCTCGGCGTGCCAGTGGTCGGCCATCCAGGTGGTCAGCCCCTCGCTCCAGTTGCCATCCCCATAGTCGACATGGACCGTCGCCCCCCACCAGTTGTGCAACACCTCGTGGGGCAACGAGGTGTATGGGATAAAGGGAAGCGCCAGGACCGATTCCCCGATCCAGGTGAAGCCCGGGAAGGCGACACCCACCGGGATCGGGGCCGCCACCACCGCAAAGCTGGAGAACGGTGCGCCGCCGATGCGCCGGTGGTAATCAAGCAGGTAGTCGCCGGTCGGCTCCAAGTAGGTCTCCGCTAGGTGGGCGGTGCCCTCGGTGAGGTAGGTCCGCACCGTCAGCCCGTGCTCCAGCGACTGCGTCTCCACCCGCCACGGGCCGGCCACTACGGTGACGCCGCGTCCAGGGCGGGGGTGCCGGTAGCGCGCCACGGTGCCGTCGTCCGAATCGTCCACCCACTCCCCGGAGGCCACCGCGCGCCAACCGTCCGGGGTGCGGATGGTGACCTCATGGGTGAGCAGCGTCACCCCGGAAACCCGGGGGTGCCACCCCCCACCGGCCGGCAGAAAGACGCCGCTCTCGCCCAGAAAGGGGCGCCACGTGTCGTCCAGTTCCTCCAGACTCGGCAGGTGGGCGTGGTAGCGCACCGTGACGGTAGAGCCGCCGGGATTCAGCCCGCCGACGGGGAAGGCCGGTGAAGAAGTCAGCGGCAACGCCTCGCCGTCGCGGCGCAACTCCGTCATGGTCGAGCGGGGCGGCAGGTGGAGTTGAATCGCCTCCCGGCCGACGAGGTGCAGTTCGGCCGCCACCGTTACCGCTTGGTCGTTGGGGTCGAGGTCGACCTCCAGTGAGAGGTGTGGCGCCTCCGCCAGGGCCAGGGCCGGGGCGGCGGCCAGCATCAGCAAACGGGTCATCCATCGGAGCGTTTTCATACGGTGGTGAGCACCAATGCGGCGGCCACTACGACAGCGTAGAGCAAAGTGCCGGCGACAGTGGCGGCGAGGGCGGGCCGCAGGCGCGGGGGCTGGTCGTAACGGTGCGCCAGCAGGCCGGCCGCGGCGGTGTGTAGGGCCATCGGCAGCAGACCCCACCACGCCGCCGCCGGCAGTGGTCCGGCGGTGATCCCGGCCGCCAATATGACGGCCGCGGTGGCCGCCAGTAACGGGTAGCCCGGCCACGCACGCCGGGGACCGAGTCGCACCACCCAGTTGCGCTTGCCGGTACGGTGGTCCGCCGCGTAATCCGGGAACTGGTTGATGTAGAGGATGGCCGCGGTGAGCACTGCCAGCGGGAGGCCCGCCGCCAGCGCCACGCCGCTCGCGGAGCCGGTCTGGACAAAGGCGGTACCGGCCGGGATGAGCAGACCGAAGGCGACGCCCACCGTGATCTCCCCCCATCCCCGGCCAGCCAGAAAGAGCGGCGGCGTCGAATAGAGCCAGCCGAGAAGCAGTCCGGCCAGACCGAACAGGAGCAGGCCGGGGCCGACCTCCACCAGCAGCACGCCGCCGATCACGGCGGCCATGCCGAACAGGCCCCAGCCGGTTCGGGCCACCAGGGCGGGGGTGGTCTGTCCCGCCTGGATGGTGCCGCTGCCGCCGGTAAAGGGGGGTACCCGGTCCGGGTTGTCCCGGTCGGAGCCGTTCAAATGGTCGTAGTAGTCGTTGAGGGCATTGGCGCCGGCGTGGGCCAGAAGCGCGCCGATGACGGAGAGCAGGGCGGTCCAGCCGGTGATGGAGACGCCTTCATGGGCCGCCGCCGCCAGACCGAGCAGCGCCGCCACCAGGGCAAGCCCGAGGAAGTGGGGCCGTGTGGCGGCAAAAGGGGCCGTCCACGAAGGGGAGCGCGACGGCGCTCCGCCGGTTTGGGTGAACTCCATCCGCCCTCCCGGGAGCGTTGTCCGGTATCCTTGATGCCGACCCGATTCTCGCAGAAACGGTGGTGTAAAGGACATTCAAGTCCACGAGGGGAACACGGAGGCCCCGTCATTGCGAGGAGCGGAGCGACGAAGCAATCTCCACCACTTGGACGTCAACCCATGGAGATTGCTTCGCTACGCTCGCAATGACGGAAATTAATAACAATAAATAACTATTATAACATACTTTTATGGTGATTTATGCCCCCTGAAGAGCACGATGCGCCAACGTTGCCCGTCACTCCATTGTCCGCTCCACTTTGGGATGAGCTTCGCAAATTGCGGGTGGCGGCGCGCATCAGTCCCACGGCGATCCTCATCACCGACGCCGAGGCCCGCATCGAGTACGCCAACCCGGCGTTCACCCGCACCAGCGGTTACTCGCTGGAGGAACTGGTGGGCAACACCCCGGCCATCGTCCAGTCCGGCGAGACCCCGGTGGAGACCTACCGTGATCTGTGGCGCACCATCCGTGCCGGCAAGCCGTGGCGGGGCCGGCTCAAGAACCGCACCAAGAGCGGTGAGGTGCGCTGGGAGTATCAGCACATCGAGCCGTTGATCGATGAGGCGGGCCGGATCACCCACTTCATCGCCGTCCGCGAAGACATCACCGAGAACCGCGCCCACCTGCAGGCGCTGAAGCTGCGGGAGCGGGCCATGGAGGCCACCGCCAACGCCATCATGATCACCGATGTGCGGGCCGAGGATAAGCCCATCGTCTACGTCAACCCGGCCTTTGAGCGGATCACGGGTTACTCCGCGGATGAGGTGATCGGCCGCAACGGCCGTTTCCTGGCCGGGGACAACCTGGCGCAACCGGGGTTGGAAGAGATCCGCGCCGCCCTGCGGGCCCGCAGCGAGGCGTACGCCATCCTGCGCAACTACCGCAAGGACGGCGCCCCGTTTTGGAACGAACTCTACATCGCGCCGGTGTGGGGCGACGACGGTGAGGTGGAGTACTACGTCAGCGTCATCAACGACATTACCGAGCGCAAGCGGCAAGAGGAGCAACTGGAGTACCAGGCCAGCCACGACGCCCTCACCGGGCTGCCCAACCGCCACCTGCTGCGGGACCGCGTGGAGCAGGCCATCCAGTACGCTCGCCGGGACCGCCACCGTGTGGCGGTGATGACCCTCGATATCGACCGCTTCAACTTCGTCAACGAGAGCCTTGGGCACGCCGCCGGCGATGAGCTGCTGCGTTCCGTGGCCGAGCGGCTGCAACGGGATCTGGGCACCCTGGACACCGTCGGCCGGGTCAGCGGCGATGAGTTCCTGGTGATCCTCGGCGCGATCCACGAGCCGGAAGAGGCCCTCGATGTGGCCTCTGTGCTCCGCCGCGCCTTGTCGAAGCAGTTTCAGATCGTGGGCCAGCACATCTTCGTCAGCGCCGGGATCGGTGTCGCCACCTATCCCGAGGACGGCGAGGACGCCGACACCCTGATCCGCCACTCGGGGATCGCCCTGCATCGGGGCAAGGAGGAGGGGGGCGGCACGCTTCAGGTCTACAACCCGTCCATGAGCCCCGGCCCGGCCGACCGCCTGGAGCTGGAGACCGACCTCCAGTACGCCGCGAGCCGGGGTGAGTTTCACCTCCTCTTTCAGCCCCAGATCTCGTTGCGCGACCGGCGCGTGGTGGGCGCCGAGGCGCTGCTGCGGTGGCACCACCCGCGGCGTGGAGTAATCTCGCCGATCCACTTCATCCCGTTGGCGGAGGATCTGGGCCTGATCGTCGCCGTGGGCCAGTGGGTGATCGACGCCGCCTGCGCCCAACTGCGAACCTGGCTCGACAGCGGGGTGGAGGCGGTGCCGGTGGCGGTGAACATCTCGGGTCGCCAGTTCCGCCACCACGACCTGACCTGGACCGTCTCGCGGGCGCTGGAGCACTACGGGGTGCCACCGGAACTGCTGGAACTGGAATTGACCGAAACCACCGTCGCCCAGAACCCGGAGATGGCGGCGGCCACCCTGCGTGAACTGAAATCGATGGGGGTGCGGATCTCCCTGGACGACTTCGGCACCGGCTACTCCAGCCTGTCACACCTGAAGCGCTTCCCCATCGACCGGCTCAAGATCGACAAGGCGTTCGTCCGCCAGATCACCCAGGACGCCGATGACGCGGCCATCGTCCGGACCATCATCGGCATGGCCCACAGCATGGGGCTGGATGTGGTGGCGGAGGGGGTGGAGAGCGAGGAACAGATCGAGTATCTGCGCCAGTGTGGATGCGACATCTTGCAGGGGTTCTACTATTCACGTCCGGGGGAGCCGGAGGACATCCTGACGATCCTCGACACCGACCGCGGATGATCGGCGAGGCGTCGGCGCCGCGGGCTCCTACAGCGCCGGCGGCCGTGCCATAATGGCCGCTCCCAACTGCAGGGTAGGTGGACGTGATGTCGCATGTGACCGAAGAGCCGTTGCTCCTCGACGCCCTCATCGAGGAGACCGAGGACGCAGCCAGTGGGGCCATGGTGGTCTTTGCCGGCACGGTGCGCGATCACCACGACGGCCGCTCGGTGGAGGCCATCGGCTACTCGGCCTATGAGCCGTTGGCGGAACGGGTGCTGCGCGAGTTGGAGGCGGAGACCTGCGAGCGTTTTCCCATCTCCCGTTGCCGCATTGTTCACCGGGTCGGTGAACTCGGGATCGGCGAGGCCAGTGTGCTGGTGGTGGTCCGGTCAGCCCATCGGGGCGACGCCTTCGACGCCGCCCGCTACGCCATCGATACCCTGAAACAGCGGGCGCCGTTCTGGAAGAACGAACGGTTCTCCGACGGCAGTTCAGCTTACCAAGAGGGGGTGCCGCTCTCTTCGTGAGGCGGTCCCACCCCGTTTCAAACATCGTTGTGGAGGTTTTTGCATGAGCGAGGTCACTCGGGACGCCGTCGAACGGGCGCTCCAGGAAGTGGTGGATCCCAATCTGGAGATGGATCTGGTGGCGGCGGAGTGTATCCGCGAGATCGCCGTGGACGGCGCCAAGGTGCGGGTCGCGGTGGAATTGGGGTATCCGGCCAAGCGTTGCCGCGATGAACTCGCCGCGCAACTGAAGGCCGCCGTCGAGTCGGTGGACGGCGTCGAGTCCGCCGCGGTGGAGGTGACCAGCAAGATCGAAGCCCACGCCGTGCAGCCGGGGCTTAAGGCGATGCAGGAGATCAAGAACATCATCGCCGTGGCCTCCGGCAAGGGCGGCGTCGGCAAGTCGACCACCGCCGTCAACCTGGCTCTCGCCCTGGCCGCCGACGGGGCCAAGGTGGGCATCCTTGACGCCGATATCTACGGCCCCAGCCAGCCGCGGATGCTCGGCGTCCACGCTCGGCCGGAGTCGACGGACGGGAACAAGATGGAGCCGGTGATCGGCCACGGCCTGCAGGCGATGTCCGCGGGCTTCCTCATCGACGAGGAGACGCCCATGGTCTGGCGCGGCCCGATGGTCACCCAGGCGCTGGAACAGCTCCTCTCCGACACCAACTGGAAGGATCTCGACTACCTCATCGTCGACATGCCCCCGGGCACCGGCGACACGCAGCTGACCCTGGCCCAGAAGGTGCCGGTGACCGGCGCGGTGATCGTCACCACGCCCCAGGACATCGCGCTGCTGGACGCCCGCAAGGGGCTGCGCATGTTCGAGAAGGTCAACGTGCCGGTGCTCGGCATCGTCGAGAACATGAGCATCCACATCTGCTCCAAGTGCGGCCACCAGGAGCACATCTTCGGTGAGGGCGGCGGCAAGCGGATGGCCGAACAGTACGGCGTTGACCTGCTGGGGTCGCTGCCGCTGGAGATCGGCATCCGCGAGCAGGCCGACAGCGGCAACCCGTCCGTGGTGGCGGAGCCCGACGGCCCGGTGGCGGACAGCTACCACCGCATCGCCCGCCGCATCGCGGGCAAGCTCTCGCTGCAGAAGAAGGACAGCGGCTCGGCGTTCCCCCACATCGTGGTGGAGAACACATAAGGCCGTTACAGGTAGCCGTTACAGGTACTTGGGGGTCTCCGGCGGCGGCCGAAACCGCCCGTCCGGAGTCACCTCCTGGGGAGTCCCGGCGCGGAAGATCACCATCCCGCCGGGGCCGATCTCCGTCCACGTCTCGTTATCGGTCAGCGGGTGGGTCGCCACCACGGTGACGATGTCGTTGGGCGTGGTGACCTCAGCGAAATTCACCTCCAGTTCCGCATCGGTCAGGTGCGCGGCGCCGAACGGGGCGCGCCGGGTGATCCAGGAGAGCCGGGTGCTGCAGTAGGCGTAGAGGGCGCGCCCGTCGCCGAGCAGCATATTGAAGATCCCGTGGCCGTCCAGGTCCTGGGCCCGTTCAAAGATGAAGCGATCGAGGGTCCGCCGCCGTTGCGGCGGTTCCGGGAAGCGGTCGCGGATCTCCCCCAACAGCCAGCAGAAGGCGTGCTCACTGTCGGTGGTCCCCACCGGACGGTAGTGGCTCAAGGGCAGCTTCTTGGCCGCGGGCACCCGGCCGTTGTGGGCGAAGACCCAGTGGCGCCCCCACAGCTCCCGCCGAAAGGGGTGGGTGTTCTCGAGGGCCACCCGGCCGGTGGTGGCCAAGCGGATATGGCAGATCACGTTGCAACTGCGGATGGGATACCGCTGCAACAGCCGGGCGATCTCCGACTCGGCGCCGGGGGCAGGATCGTGGAAGATGCGGCACCCCTTGCCCTCGTAGAACGCCACGCCCCAGCCGTCGCGGTGGGGTCCGGTGGAGCCGCCCCGCTGCATGATCCCCGTCAGACTGAAGCAGAGATCGGTGGGGACGTTGGCCGACATGCCGAGGAGTTCGCACATGGTCCCGTTCCCTCAGTGGACGACGCGGTTGCGTCCCCCCTCCTTGGCCCGGTAGAGCGCCGCGTCGGCGGCCTGGATCACTTCCTCCGGGGTGCCCGCATGGCGGCCCGGTTCGGCGACACCGATGCTGATGGTGATCTGTACTGCCTCGCCGCCGTTGCGGCCCCGCGCCTGCTTTCCGCCCTTGTCGTTCTTCGGCCGCTGACCGGAGCGACGGACCAGGAACGGCGTGTCGGCAATCTCCTCCCGCAGGTCCTCCAAAACGTCGATTACATCCTCCGCCTGCCGGCCGGGAAAGATCACCGAAAACTCCTCCCCTCCGTACCGGAATGGCCGTCCGCCCCCTTTGACCTTGGCGAGGATGGCGGCCACCCGCCGCAACACCTGATCCCCGATCTCGTGGCCGTAGGTGTCGTTGAAGCCCTTGAAGTGATCCACATCGAGCATGGCGATGGCGTACCGGCCGGTGAGTTGCCGCATCAGCGCGTCCATCGCGCGGCGGTTGGGCAGGGCGGTGAGGGCGTCGCGAAAGGCGAGGCGGTGCGCCTCCTGGAGGATCGCCCCCAGCAGCGCCACCAGGGCGACCGTGGTGAAGGTCGCCGTGCCGTGGCTCACCGCCGAGACACTCTCCAGGTGCGCGCCGAGGCCGAAGGCGGCCAACGCCGCCCAGGCGCCGATCACCGGCGGCGTGCGTTCCGTGATCGCCAACGCGCCCAGGGCCAGGAACCCCAGGGCCAGCGCCAAAACCGCCTGATCGGAGAGGCCGGTCCAATCCGCCGCCTCCGCCGGCAGGAAGGTGATCCCGGCCGCCGTGGTCAGTAAGCCGGGGAACCAGACAAGGGCGCC
>SKYL01000248.1 GCA_007127935.1 Halorhodospira sp.
CTCGGCATGGATGTGCTGGTGGAGGTCCATGATCGGGAGGAACTGGAGCGGGTGATCCCCATGGGGCCCGGCCTCGTGGGGATCAATAACCGCAACTTGCGTACTTTCGAGACCGATCTCGCCACCACCATCGACCTGCTGCCCGCCGTGCCCCCGGCGGCCCTGGCTGTCACCGAAAGCGGCGTTCACCGGCCGTCCGACGTGGAACGCCTGCGCACCGCGGGCGTCCACGCCTTCCTGGTGGGGGAGGCGTTCATGGTTGCACCGTCTCCCGGCGACAAGTTGCGGGAGTTGTTCAGCTAGCGCCGTCGTTCCGGACCACGATGGTTCGGCCACGGAGCATCAGGGCGCCGGACTGCTGCAGCGATTTCAGCACCCGGCCCGCCATCTCCCGCGAGCAGCCGACGAACTGACCTAACTCCTGCCGGGTGATGCGCACTTGGGTGCCTCCGGGGTGGGAGACCGCGTTAGGCAGGCGGGCCAAGTGGTGCAGTGCCCGTTCCACCCGCTGGGCCACATCCGCCCGGGCCAGGTCGTGGACCTTGATCTCCAGGCGGCGCTGGCGCCGGCCCCATTGAGCCAGCAGCAGTTCGTATAATTCCGGGTCTTCGCGGGCCAAGTCCCGGAAGCGGGTCCACGGCAGGAAGCCGACCTCCGAGGCGGTGCGGGCTCGAACCACAATCGCCGGCGTCGCCGCGTCCGAGTCGTTCAAACTCTCGGCGGTGAAGAGTTCGCCGGGGAAAAAGTAGTCAGTGACCACCGGTTGATTGATCGGCTCTTCCACGTACGCCGTGGCGCTGCCGCTGATCAGGCAGCAAAGCGTATCGTGGAGTTCACTGCTGCAGATCACCGCTTTCGGGCGAAAACTACGGCGTTCAAAATGGGGGAGCGCACGCTCCAGACAAGGAGGAAACCCGGCGCCCCCGTTTAACGGCGCCCAGTGCATTGATTGATCCATGTCTGCTCCCGCCCCGGGTGAGGCGAGTCAATGAGGTTGATGGTACTAATTAAGAACGATTATACGTCAACAAACAACCCATCGTTTGTGTGGGTGACGTGGTTGTAGACAGAGGTGGCGTTGTCCACTGATTTATGCATAATCCCCGCCTCTGAATGGCGGTCAGTCGGCCCGGAGGTAGAAGGCGTTGGCGGACGATAACCGAGTACGGCTCCACGGGTTCAACAACTTGACCAAGTCGTTGAGCTTCAATATCTACGATGTCTGTTACGCGAAGACGCAGGCGGAGCGCCGCGCGTATATCGAGTATATCGACGAGGAGTACAACGCCGAGCGGCTCACCGAGATCTTGATGCACGTTACCGAGATCATCGGCGCCACCGTGCTCAACGTGGCGCGCCAGGACTATGAGCCCCAGGGCGCCAGCGTGACCCTGTTGATCTCCGAGGAGCCGGTTTATCAGACGGAAGTGGACGAGAGCGCCGAGCCGGCGCGTCCCGGGCCGCTGCCGGACGCTGTGGTGGCGCACCTGGACAAGTCCCATATCGCCGTCCACACCTATCCGGAGATGCACCCGGATCGAGGCGTCAGTACCTTCCGGGCCGACATCGACGTCTCCACCTGCGGCGTGATCTCACCGCTGACCGCGCTCAACTACCTGATCCACTCCTTCGACTCCGACATCGTCACCATGGACTACCGGGTGCGCGGCTTCACCCGCGACGTGGAGGGCGGCAAGCACTTCATCGATCACGAGATCAACTCGATCCAGAACTACCTCTCGGACGACACCAAGGAGCGGTACCACTCCATCGACGTCAACGTCTTTCAGGAGAACATCTTCCATACCAAGATGATCCTGCGGGACTTCCAGTTGGACAACTACCTCTTCGGCGAGTCCAGCGCCAACCTCGACGAGGAGGAGCGTGAGGAGATCCGGCGCCACCTGCGGCGGGAGATGATGGAGATCTTCGCCGGCCGGAATCTGCCCCCCGGTCAGGATGTATAAGCAAAGATGAACATGACGGGGTTGACATGTGCGCTGCACAATATGAAAATTGAATATACCGGATGGCTCAAGCCAGTCGGTCTTCTCCTCCTTCCTTCTTCATAAGGATTTTGGCGCGGCATCACCTGCCGCGCCTTTTTTTTGCCCGGCACCCGGCCCTGGCAAGATCGTCCGAGAACCGAGCGGTTGCCCCTCGGGTCGGGTTCCGTTACCATTCCCCGCCTTCATTGGGGAGAGCCAAGAAATGCGGACGTTTAGCGCCAAGCCCTCGGAAGTCGAGCGGGACTGGTACGTGGTGGATGCCACCGACAAGACGCTGGGCCGTTTGGCCAGCGAACTGGCCCATCGCCTGCGAGGCAAGCACAAGGCCGTGTTCACGCCTCACGTGGACACCGGCGACTACATCGTGGTGATCAACGCCGAGAAGGTGCGGGTCACCGGCCGCAAAGAGCGGGACAAGGTCTATCATCGGCATACCGGCTATCCGGGCGGGCTGAAGAGCCAAGCCGTGGCCGAGGTGCGTGCCACCCATCCCGAGCGACTGGTGGAGCGTGCCGTGCGCGGGATGATGCCGAAGAACCGGCTCGGCCGCGACATGCTCAAGAAACTGAAGGTGTACGCCGGTTCGGAACACCGCCACCACGCCCAGCAGCCGCGGCCGCTGGAGCTTTAATACCGGATTCGGGATCGAGAAGATGGCAGAGCAGCAACATTACGGTACGGGACGGCGCAAGACCTCCGCCGCCCGGGTCTTCCTGAAGGCCGGCAGCGGCAACATCACCGTCAACGGCCGGCCCCTGGACGAGTACTTCGGCCGCGAAACGGCGCGGATGATCGTCCGCCAGCCGTTGGAACTGGTGGAAGCCGCCCAGCGTTTCGACATCAAGGCCACCGTCTCCGGCGGCGGCCCCAGCGGGCAGGCCGGCGCGGTGCGCCACGGGATCACGCGCGCCCTCATCGAATACGATGAGACGTTGAAGCCGACGCTGCGCCAGGCCGGCTACGTGACCCGCGACGCGCGGATGGTGGAGCGGAAGAAGGTCGGCCTCCACAAGGCGCGCCGGGCGACGCAGTACTCCAAGCGCTAACCGGGCGGAACGGCGTAGCCGTTCCCGCCCAACGGTTCCGGTCCATCGACCACTGGGGGATCGTCTAGCGGCAGGACTACGGACTCTGACTCCGTCAACGGTGGTTCGAATCCACCTCCCCCAGCCATAGCATTTCCGGCTCCGGATCGGGTCGCCGACCCCGCTCCGGGGCCGCGCTCAACCTCCCTCGTAGACGTCGAACCGCACCGCGCGCCCCTCAATAGCGTGGTGCGGCGTGCGGCCGTTCAGCGGGCGGGCCTTGCGCGGCCGTTTCACCACTACCCGTACCCCCGACGCCAGGGCCGCCGCCAAGAGTTCCGCATCGTCGTCGGGTGGCGGCACCAGCCGTTGCAGGATCTGTGCTTCCCGTGCCGGGCCGCCCCGGCGGGGGCCGGCGGGGTACATGGGGTCGAGGTAGATCGCCGGAATCGGCTCCGCCGCTTGCCGCAGGAGATCGGTGGTGTCGCCGACCCGCAATCGGATGCGGCGGGCGGCGGCGGCGAGATCGGGTTCGGCGCGGGCGCGGGTCAGGCCGTCCTCCAACATGCGGGCCAGCAGCGGGTGGCGCTCCACCACGAGAACCTCGACGCCGAGCCAGGCGAGGATCATGGCGTCGCGGCCCAATCCGCCGGTGCCGTCCACCACCCGGTCCAACCGGCGCCGGTGGAGTCCCAGCGCCCGGGCC
>SKYL01000302.1 GCA_007127935.1 Halorhodospira sp.
CGGTCAGTCGGTAAGACGGCGGATGGCATCTTCAATCCCTCTCGTCTGTAGCTCGTCCATGCGCAGGGTGACCCGGGTTCTCCCGGCTTCCCGGGACTCCAGTTGCAACTCCCGCCATACCCAGGATTGGGGCATTGCCTCCAGCCGTTGGAGGAAGGCTAGTACCTCCAAGTACGGCCCCTCCACCTCCATGGCGTACGGCCGCCGGTCGATGCCGATGCGGGCGTCGGGGTTGGCGTAGGCGGTCTCCGGCGGCTCCCGGCGGAATTCGATCAGGTTCAGTGTTGAGCGGGCCTCCAGGATCCGTTGCAAGGCGCTGCCGAACTCTTCGTCGACCCACTGCTGCCGGGTGGTGCGATCCAGCTCCTCCCGCAGGCGCGCGATCTCCCGCTGTAGCGCCTCCCGCCGGGTTCGCAGGGGCGCCTTGGGGTCTTCCTCGTCCGCCGTGGCAATGGCCACCAGCGACTCTTCCAGCTCTTGTTGCCGGCGGTCCAACTCGGTCAGGGTCGCGCGCAGGGCGGTGACCTCCTGCTCCTGGGGGACCACGGCCAAGTAGTAGACCGCGGCGAAGGCCAGGGCCGCCGCGGCCAAGTAGAGCAAACGGCGCTCCCGGATCGCGAGCCCCTTCAGGTACGCCTCCAGTTGTGCCGTCAACGCCTTAATCCGGTTCATTGGATGCCGTGGGCCTCGTATTCCAGGGAGAAGGCGACGGTGCGGTCTTCCTGTTCGCCGCGGATCAGCAGGTCACGCACCGTGGCGGCGGCGCCGGCGTAGGTCTCCAACAGGTCGACATAGGTGGCCACATCGCCGGGGGTAAGGGCGTGCCCCTCGATGAAGAGCACGTTGCCGTCCCGCAGCGTCAGCCGCTGGACCCAGACCTCCGGCACCCGCTGTTTGGCCAGGAACTCCAGGATGGCGGCGAAGGAGGCCCCCTGGAGGCCGCCGCGTACGGTCTCCAACGCCTCCGCGGCCTCGCCCAGCACCTCCCGATCTTGTTCCATCGCGGCGATAGCCTGTTCCAACCGCTCCAACTCGGGGTCGCGGTGGGCCGCGGTCAGTTCAGCCAGGGAGGCGGTCAATGTGCTCACCGTTTCCTGCTGCCGTGCCACCTCCTGGTGCAGCCGTTGGGCGGTGATCCACTCGGGCCACCACAGCACGGTGCCGGCCAGGATCGCGGCGCCCACGGTGCCTACCAGCCGCGCCCAGATTGGGATCTCGCGGCGGATGTCCAACTCGGGACGGTAGAGGTTGACGCGCTGTTCCAAGGCTCAGTCTCCCAATGCCGCGCCCAGCGCCACCGCGCAGCGGGCCGTGCTGCCTTGCAAGCCGGGGGCGACCTCGTCCAGTTCCACGAAGCGGGCGGTGAGGCGCAGGCTTTGACCGAGGTAGTCGAGGGCCGACGGGTCCAAGGTCTCGTCGCCGAGGACCGCCAAGTGCTGGATCGGCGCTTGGCCGAAATGGCTGGACTGGTAGTCCAGCGCCCGCTGCATCTCCAACAGCAGGTTCTCCAGCGCCAACTCCGGCCCCATGGAGGTATCCGGTTGCAGGCCGCGGGCGACGAAGAGCCGCCCCCCGCGCACCAGTAAGACGCCGATGTAGGCCGGGCGGGGGTGGACCAGCATGACGCCCTCCGGCGCCTCCGGCAGCCGGGCAGCGATGTTGCGCAGCGCCAACTCAGGAATGCCCACCGTGTGGACGCGCAGGCCGGCGTTGCGGGCTTGATGGATGCGCCGGCGCACCGTCTCGTGAGGGGCTACCACCGTATAGATCAACTCCTCGCCGCCCCGGTGGTTCCCGTCTCCCATGGGGAAGACGTCGAGCACCGCATCGTCCACCGGGAAGTCCACCAAGTCCTGGATCCGCCAGCGCACCGCCTCGGCCATCTCCTCCTCGGGTACACTCGGCGCGGTGGTGATGACCAGCCGGTACTCCGTGCGGGGGAGGACCAGGGCGCAGCCAGCCCGCCGTAGCCCCGCGTCGGCCGCCAGCCGAGCCAGCGTGTGGCCGCCCGTGGCGGGGTCGTCGGCATGGAGGCAGGGGGTGCCGTCCGGCCTTCCCCCCAAGCGGACCAGCGCGATCCCTTCGTCATCGATCGCGATGCCGACCCCGCCGCCGGGGCGGTCATTGCCGACGCCGCGCCGGAGCAGACGCGTGACGGCGCTGAGTGGGGGGAGGGGGGGCATCTTCTTCTGTCTCTACCCGTAAAGAAATAAAGCCTATATAGTATGCGGAAATTGATGGGGATGGTAGCGTACCCGGTCACAGGCGGTCCAATAGAATCAAACTGAATCCAAATTGGCGAGGGGCAAGAAGGTGAACAGGAGCAGTCTTCGACTCGGAGCGGTGGGTTTGGCGGTCTTGCTGGCGGCGGGGGCGGCTCCGGTATACGCCGATGCGGCCGGTGAACGGTTTCACGGGGTTTACGCGGCCATCTATCAAGGGTGGACCCACTACAACGTGGATGTGGATCTGCCCGGCGGTGACTCCATGGGTGGCCTTGGTGCGGCCGGCGGGGTGGGTGGCGTGATCGTCGGCACCGGCGCGCTTTTCGGGCGGGACTACCTTGGGTTTGAGGCTGGTGTCCGCCTGCAGAGCGGTGCCGACTTCGACGCCGATGCTCCGGATCTCCAGTTGGATACCGAACAAAGTGTCTATCTGGGCGCCCGTTTTGGGCGCGTGGTTGGGGCCGGCCTCCATCCGCCGCTGCTCTTCTACTTCGGCGCCGGCGTCCAGCGGACCGAGTTCCGGGCGGAGTTGGCGGGTAGTACCGGGCGGCAGCAGTTGGACGCCATGCGCCTCGCCTTCGGCGCCGAGGTCGCCGGTAGCGACGGCGGCTTCTTCCGCGGTGAGTACGCCCTGGCGTACTACCCGGGGGACGACATCGAAGTGGCGGACGGGGTCGACGTGGAGGTCACCGGGGCCACCGCCGGCCAGTTCACCGTCGCCGCGGGCTATCGCTGGTAGAGGGTCCGCCCGTCAGGGAAACGCCGGGCAAGCCCCACGTCATTGCGAGCGCAGCGAAGCAATCTCCGGTGCTTGGGCGTCAACCCATGGAGATTGCTTCGCTGCGCTCGCAATGACGGGTGATGCGGTGTTTTTCTTACGGTGAGTGAACGATCTCGCCTGCCACCACCGTGGTAACGGCCCGCCCGGTCAACTCCCAGCCCAAGAACGGCGTGTTCCGCCCCCGGCTGCGCATCTCCGGTGCGTTGACCCGCCACACCGCCTGGGGGTCCACCACGGTGACGTCGGCGGGGGCGCCGGGCGTCAGGGTGCCGGCCTCCAGTTGCAGGCAGGATGCGGGGCCTTGGGTGACCCGGCGCACCGCCTCGGCCAGCGGCAGCAGTCCGTCGTCCACCAGCCGCAGGGTCAGCGCCAGTAAGGTCTCGACGCCGCTGATCCCCGGTTCGCTGTCGGCGAAGGGGCACGCCTTGGCGTCCGGGTCGTGGGGCTGGTGGTCGGAGCAGATGGCGCTCACCGCGCCGTCGGCCACGGCGCGCCGCAGGGCGTCGCGGTCGGTCTGGGCGCGGAAGGGGGGGCGGACGTGGAAGGCGGTGTCGTACCCCACGCAGTCGAGTTCGGTGAAGAAGAGTTGGTGGATCGCCACGTCGGCGGTCACCGGCAGTCCGCGCGCGCGGGCCTCGGCCACCAGCTCGGCCCCCCTGGCGGTGGAGAGGCGGGCGAAGTGGACCCGCGCGCCGGTCTCCTCCACCAGCGCCAGTACCCGGCTCAACTCGGC
>SKYL01000316.1 GCA_007127935.1 Halorhodospira sp.
CGAACCGGCTGATCCTTAAACCACGGGAATGCCTCATAAGACATGAACAACTCCCGCCCGTGGGCGAGCAACCATACGCCATGGCGTGAGATGTTCGTCACCTCAACGTTCGAAAGACTGTCTCCAGGCGCAGACAAGCTCATCGTAGCGACCCTCAATCAAAGACTCGATCTCCCTCAACTGACGGAGACTGTAGCGGTAACTCTTGGCCAGCTTGAGCCCAGGTTCCAACCAAAATTTCGCCTCACCATCGCCCGAGACCACGTGGACATGCATCCTTGACTCTTCCCGAGAAAAGAAGAAAAAACGATATCCTTTATCCCTGAATACGGTGGGACTCACCGTGCCTCCCTGCGAACAGCGACTACGACTACCCAGTTCTAACCCTCTCCGGGCCAGAGTAACGCCAGAGCCAGACAGCAGTCCATCCAAACCGGCCCCAAATGGGGCCTCCTATTCGTCCCCCAACGCCAACAACACCGAGTTCCCCCCCGAGGCCGCCGTATTGACGGTCAGCACCCGCTCCACGCAGAAGGCGTGCAGATAGTGCGGCCCGCCCGCATGGGGACCGGCCCCCGAGAGGCGCTCCCCGCCGAACGGCTGGCACCCCACCACCGCGCCCACCATGTTCCGGTTGACGTACCGGTTACCGGCCCGGATGCGGCCCGCCGCCCGGCGGATGGTGCTGTCCAGCCGGCTGTGTACCCCGAAGGTCAGGCCGTAGCCCAGGGCGTTCACCTCATCCACCACCCGCTCCAGCGCCTCGCCGGGATAGCGCAAGACATGCAGCACCGGCCCGAAGACCTCCCGGTCGACCCGGGCCACCCCGTCCACCTCCCACATCTGGGGCGGAAACCAGAACCCCTCCCCGGCCGGCGCCGCGCAACGGTGGATCAGGCGCGCCTCGCCCTCCAAACGCCGTTCGTAATCGCGTAGCACCGCCAGGGCGTCACCATCGATCACCGGGCCGACGTCGGTGGCCGGGTCCCACGGGTCGCCGATACGCAGTTCGGCCATCGCCCCGGCGAGCATGGCGAGGATGCGGTCGGCCACGTCTTCCTGGACGCAGAGCAGGCGCAGCGCCGAACAGCGCTGACCGCACGCGCCGAAGGCGGAGGCGATCACGTCGACCACCACCTGTTCCGGCAACGCCGAGGAGTCCACCACCATGGCGTTGATGCCGCCGGTCTCGGCGATCAGCGGCACCAGCGGGCCGGACCGGGCGGCCAACCGCCGGGCGATCTCGCGGGCGGTGGCGGTGGAGCCGGTGAAGGCGACGCCGGCCACACGGGGGTCGGCCACCAGCGCCGCGCCCACCGTCTCACCGGGTCCCGGCAGCAAGTGAAGGACATCGTCCGGAACACCGGCCCGGTGCAACAACTCCACCGCCCGGGCAGCCGTCCGCGGGGTCTGCTCCGCCGGCTTGGCGAGTACCGCGTTCCCCGCCGCCAGCGCCGCCGTCACTTGGCCGGTGAAGATCGCCAGCGGAAAGTTCCACGGGCTGATGCAGGCAAAGACGCCGCGCCCGTGGAGGGAGAGGGTGTTGGACTCGCCGGTGGGGCCGGGCAGCGGCAGCGGCTCGTCGAACTCGGCCCGGGCCCGCACCGCGTAGTAGCGGGTGAAGTCCACCGCCTCCCGCACCTCGGCCACGGCGTCGGCCACTGTCTTGCCCGCCTCGGCGGCACAGAGCGCCGCCAATTCCGGCAGGTTCGCCTCCAGCAGCTCGGCGTAGCGATCGAGGATCTCGGCCCGCCGCAACACCGGCGCCCCGTCCCACTCCGGCTGGGCCGCGGTTGCCCGCGCCGCCGCCTCGGCCACCTCGTCACCGCCCACCGGCGGTACGGCTTGAACCCTCTCCGCCAACGCGGCGGCGCCGTCGCGGAGCAAGGCCGCCACCGCTTGCGTGTCGGAGAGGTCGACACCCACCGCATTCCGCCGCTCACCGCCGTAGAGGTCGACCGGCAAGGGGATGCGACGGTGGGGAAAACCGGAGCGGCGTTCCAACACCTCCACCGGGTCGGCCGCCAGCGCCTCGGCGTCCACCTCCGGATCGGCGAAGCGGTTGATGAACGACGTGTTGGCGCCGTTCTCCAGCAACCGGCGCACCAAGTACGGCAGCAACTCTTCGTAGCCGCCGATCGGCGCGTAGATACGGCACGGCAGGCCGCTCTCGGCGGTGACCACGTCGTGGATCGGCTCGCCCATGCCGTGGAGCCGCTGCACCTCGTAACCCTCGATGCCGCCGGCCAGTTCCAGCACCGCCGAGAGGGTGTGGGCGTTGTGGGTGGCAAAGGCGGGGTGGACCGCGTCCCGGGCCTCCAACAGCCGCCGGGCGCAGGCCAGATAGGAGACGTCGGTGGCCGGCTTGCGGGTGAAGACCGGGTAGCCGTCGAGCCCCAACTGCTGGGCGCGCTTGATCTCGGCGTCCCAGTACGCCCCCTTCACCAGGCGCACCGAGAGCGGCCGGCCGTGGCGGCGGGCGAGATCGACTAGGTAGTCCACCAGCGGCGCGGCACGCTTCTGGTAGGCCTGGACCGCCACCCCCAGCCCACTCCAGCCGGGGGTCGGCGGGGCGGCCAGGATCGCCTCGACGCAGGCCACGGTGAGATCGAGCCGCTCTGACTCCTCGGCGTCGATGGTGAGACCGAGCCCGTGGGCGGCCGCCTTGGCGGCGAGGCTGCGCAGGCGGGGCAGGAGCTCATCCATGCAGCGGCCGGCCTGGAGCGGCTCGAAACGGGGATGGAGGGCCGAGAGCTTGACCGAGACCCCGGGGGCGTCGCGGACGGCGCCGCCTCCCGCCCCGGTCGCGCCGAAGGGGGCGAGGGCGTCCAACGCGGCGGTGTAGGCGTTCCAGTAGCGGCGGGCGTCACCGTCGGTGCGCGCCGCCTCGCCGAGCATGTCGTAGGAGTAGCGGTAACCGTGGGCCTCTCCGGCCCGGGCGCGCCGGATGCCCTCATCCAGGGTCCGGCCCAGGATGAACTGCCACCCCAGCAGGCGCACGGCCCGACGCAACGCCCGGCGCACCAGCGGCTCCCCCATCCGGCCCAGGAGCCGCGCCAACATGCCGGGCGCGTCCTCCAACCGAGCCACCTGGCCGCCCAGCCACAGCCCCCAGGCGGAGGCGTTGACCATCAACGAGTCGCCGCCGTGGAGGTACGACATCCAACGGCCGGCGGTCATCTTGTCGTGGATCAGCCGGTCGGCGGTGGCGTCGTCCGGGATGCGCAGCACCGCCTCGGCCAAGCACATCAGCAACACGCCCTCCTCGGTGGAGAGGCGGTACTCGTGAAGCAGCGTCTCCATACCCAGTGGGGCGTAGCGGCGGCGGGCCTCCTCCACCCAGCGGCGCGCCCGCTCCCGGACCACCTTGTGGGCCGTCGGCGCGAACCGGGCCGCCGGGAGCAGCGCCGCCACCGTGTCCGCTTCGTCCGCCCGGTGCGCCGCGAGCACGGCTCCGTAGGCGGCGTCTTCGACCTGTGGCGGTGCCTGATACGGCATGGAACCCTCGTCCGGCGCGGTTTCCCATGAAATGGGTCTACCTTTTAGCCAGTGTAGGCGGTGGCACCGGACACCGCCCGCCACCGGCCATCCAAAGCCCACCTGATGGTACTCATGCGGTATGCTTATGGGTCAGGAGGTAGATTCTTTATGTCGACACGCACCATCACCGTCCTTCCCGGCGACGGCATCGGCCCGAGCATCGTCC
>SKYL01000141.1 GCA_007127935.1 Halorhodospira sp.
CCGGGCTACGGGATTGATCAGGCCGCGGCGCAGGGCACGGCGGGTGAGGGTGTAGAGTTCGTCCAGCAGGGATGCGCGCCAGGAGTTCCACAATTCCGGGTTGGTGGCGCGGATGTCGGCTACGGTCAACAGGTAGAGGTAATCGAGGTGGGTCTGGTCGCCCGCCAGGCGGGCGAAGTCGGTGATCACCTGCGGATCGGAGAGATCCTTGCGCTGGGCTGTCATCGACAGGGAGAGGTGGTGGAGAACGAGCCAACTCACCAGGCGGGCGTCGTAGGCGCCGAGGCCGTGCTGAATGGCGAACTCATAAACCTCCTGGGCGCCCAGTTCGGAGTGGTCGCCGCCGTGCCCTTTGGCGATGTCGTGGAAGAGCGCCGCCAGAAAGATGAGTTCCGGCTTGCGCAGGCCGGTCATGACGGTGTGGGCCAGGGGCAGTTCATCCCGGTGCTCGGGCAGCGCCATGCGGCGCAGGTTTCGCACCACGAAGAGGGTATGGGAATCCACGGTGTAGACGTGGAAGAGGTCGTACTGCATCCGCCCGGTGATGCGGCCGAAGGCGGGGAGATAGCGGCCCAACACGCCGTAGCGGTGCATCCGCCGCAGGGCGTAGGTGATGCCCCGGGGCTGTCGCAGGATCTCCATGAACAGGATGCGGGCGCGCAGATCGCGGCGGAAGCGCTCGTCGATCAGCGTCCGGTGCTGGCGGATCAAACGGATGGTGGCGGCCCGCACCCCTTTGAGTTCCGGGTGTTGCTCCAACAGCAGGAAGACTTCCAGCAGGGCGAAGGGGTAGTCGATAAAGACATTGCGGTGGGAAACTTCCAGGAAGCCCTTGCGCGCCTGGAACCGCTTGTTGATGGGCACCGGCGTTTCATTCTCGCCGGCGTAGAGGATCGCCTCTTCAAAGAGCTGCAGCAGCATCTCGTTGAGCCGCGAGAGTTCCATGACAGTGCGGAAGTACCGCTGCATGAACTGCTCCACCGCCAGGGCGCCGTCCTTGTCGCTGTAGCCGAACTCCCCCGCCAGCGCGATCTGGTGATCGAAGAGGAGGCGGTCCTCCCGGCGGCTCGTGAGTGTGTGCAGGGCAAAGCGCACGTCCCAGAGGAAGCACTGGCCGGCATAGAGTGCTTGATACTCCCCCTCGGTGAGGAAGCCCTCCTTGACCAGATCGTGCAGGCGCGCCGCGCCGAAGTGGCGTTTGGCCACCCAGCCGACCATCTGGATGTCCCGCAGGCCACCGGGGCTCGCCTTGATATTCGGTTCCAGGTTGTAGGCGGTGTCGTGATACTTTTCGTGGCGCTTTTGTTGCTCGGCGCGTTTGAACTGAAAGAAGGTCCGGCTTGGCCATAGACGGTCGGGTCCGGTGGCCTCCCGCATGACATGGAAGAGGGGGTCAGAGCCCTCGATGCGCCGGGACTCCATCAGGTTGGTGGCGATGGTGATGTCGGCGGCGGCGGCCTCTTCGCACTCGGCCACGGTGCGGACGCTGTGACCCACTTCCAGGCCCAGATCCCAGAGCTCGGTGATGAACGCCTCCAATACCCCGGCCAGCGCCTCCCGGGCGTTGGGCTCCAGGAGCACCATGACGTCCACGTCGGACCCGGGGTGGAGTTCGCCCCGACCGTAACCGCCCACCGCCACCAGGGCGGAGCGGTCGCCGAAAGCACCCAGGTGGTGGTTCCAGACCCGGCCCAGGATCCGGTCCATCAGAACGGCCCGCTGGGGCACGAGTTCCGCCGCGGGGGCCCCTTCGCGGAACCGGTGGCGTAGCGCCTCATCGCCATCCGCCAGCGCTTGGCGCAATGCCTCCACACGGGGGGTTCCGGGCGCGTGGCTCATGGGTGCGGTTCTACGGCGGGCCCGAAAGGGGTCAGCCGCCCTCGTCGGCCCCCAGGGTCAGCACCTCGTGGCCGTCACTGGTGACCAGGAGGGTGTGCTCCCACTGGGCCGAAAGCGTGCGGTCCCGGGTGACCACCGTCCATTGGTCCCGCAGCAGGCGCGTTGCGGGGCGTCCGGCGTTGACCATGGGCTCGATGGTGAAGGTCATGCCGGGCTCAAGGCGCAGCCCCTCGCCGGGATTGCCGTAGTGCAACACCTGGGGTTCCTCGTGAAATTCCCGGCCGATGCCGTGGCCGCAGTACTCCCGGACCACGGAGTAGTCGTGGGCCTCGGCGTGGGACTGCACCGCGTGGCCGATGTCCCCCAGGGTGGTTCCCGGGCGCACCTGCTCAATGCCGCGCCACAGGCATTGGTGGGCCACGTCCACCAATCGTTGCGCCTGGATGCTCGGTTTTCCGACGAAAAACATCCGGCTGGTGTCTCCGTGCCAGCCGTCTTTGATCACGGTGACGTCTATATTGAGGATGTCCCCTTTCTTGAGCTTCTTCGGTCCGGGGATGCCGTGGCAGACGACGTGATTGACGGAGGTGCAGATCGATTTTGGAAACCCCCGGTAATTCAACGGCGCGGGAATGGCGCCGAGCGCCTCGGTGATGTACCGATGGCAGAGGGTGTCGAGTTCCTCGGTGGTCACACCGGGGCGGACGTGGGGAGTGATCATGTCCAAGGTCGCTGCCGCCAGGCGACCGGCGCGGCGCATCCCTTCGATCTCATCGGGGGTCTTGATGGTGACAGCCATCCGAAAAGCATACCATGGAGCGTTCTCCCCCTTCACCGGGAGGGGTGCGGAAATTGTGGGAACTCAACCATATGTGGTATAAAGCGCGCGCCCTTCGGGGCGTTGAATAAACCCCCGTTCCAATCCGGGGAATCGACTCCACACATGCACCGGCACATGCGGCCGGGTGCCCGGCGCGACCGGGTTGCCGCATGAGGGTGCATGGAGGCCTAACCCGATCGACAGGAGAACCATCATGACCGACGTGTCCATGCGTCAAATGCTGGAGGCCGGCGTCCATTTCGGCCACCAGACGCGCTTCTGGAACCCGAAGATGGCGCCTTACATCTTCGGCGAGCGCAACAAGATCCATATCATCAATCTCGAGCAGACCCTGCCGCTCTACAAGGATTCGGTGAACTTCATCGGCCGCCTGGCGGCCAAGGGCGGCAAGGTGCTCTTCGTCGGCACCAAGCGGGCCGCCCGCGACCTGGTCCGCGAGCACGCCGAGCGTTGCGGCATGCCCTACGTCAACCACCGCTGGTTGGGCGGCATGCTGACCAACTTCCGCACCGTAAAACAGTCGATCTCCCGGCTCAAGGAGTTGGAGGCGCAGTCCGAGGACGGCACCTTCGACAAGGTCACCAAGCGCGAGGCGCTGTCGTTGAGCCGCGAGATGGAGAAGCTGAACCGCAGCCTGGCCGGCATCAAGAACATGGAGCGCCTGCCCGACGCGCTCTTCGTCGTCGACGTGGGGCATGAGCACATCGCCGTGGCCGAGGCGAGGAAGCTGAAGATCCCGGTGATCGGGGTGGTGGACACCAACTGCTCGCCGCGTGATGTGGACTACGTGATCCCCGGCAATGACGACGCCATTCGCGCCATTGAGGTCTATGTCGGCGGCGTTGCCGATGCGGTGCTCAATGCCCGCCAAGCGGCGTCCATGGCCGCGGCTTCCGGCAAGGACGACTTCGTCGAGGTGCCGGACGAGGCGGCGCAGCAGTAAACCCCGCATCGGGCGTTTGCGCCTTGTGGTGGAACTTAGTGGATCCAGAACGGCGGGGCGGCGTGGTTGCGCCCC
>SKYL01000098.1 GCA_007127935.1 Halorhodospira sp.
ATTGAAGTCGGCCCGCCCCTTCTTGAAGACCAAAAAGTGGGAGCACTCACCAAAAAACTCCAGGATCTCCCCGTCGGCGGTGATCAGCAGGCTGGCCGGTGCGTAGAGCTCGAAGAGCCGCTCGTGGCCGAGGCTGGCCGGGGGTGTGGGCGGTGTATCGTCCGCCGCGGGGGCGGAGGGGGACGCCTTGTTCCGGTTGAAGCCGACGATCACCGGGGTCGTCACGTCCCGCTTGACGTAGAGCTTGTGGCTCCGGTCCCGCTCGGCGAAGAGGGGGGTCTGCTTGCCGACGGTCTCCGACTTGCCGAGGAAGAGAACGCCGCCGGGCCGCAGGGCGTAGTGAAAGACGCGGAAGACGCGGTCCTGCAATTCCGGCTTGAAATAGATCAGCAGGTTACGGCAACTGATCAGGTCGAGGCGAACGAACGGCGGATCCTGTGCCAGGTCCTGGCGGGCGAAGAGCACCATCTCCTTCAGCGATGGGGCGATATGGAACACCCCGTCGCGGGGGGTGAAGTACTTCTTGATGATGCCGCCGTCCACCCCGGCCAGGGCCGCCTCCGTGTAGATTCCGCCGCGGGCCATCTGGACGGCGTCATTGTTGATGTCGGTGGCGAAGATCTGGATGCGGTACTTGTCCACCTCTCCGCCCATCTCTTCGGCGAGCAGGATGGCGATGGAGTACACCTCCTCGCCGCTGGCGCAGCCCGGCACCCAAACGCGGATCTCGTCGCCGGGCTTCTTATGTAGCAGGATGCCGCGGATCGCCTCGCGTAACGCCTCGAATGCGTCGGGATCACGGAAGAACGAGGTGACGCAGATCAGGAAGTTTCCGGCCAGTTCATGCAATTCCTCGCGGTGCCGGGAGAGGTGTTCGCCGTAATCCTCAATGCTGCCGATCTGCATCGCGGTCATCCGTCGCAGAATCTGCCGGGAGATGGTCGACTCCTTGTAGTTGGAGAAGTCCATGCCGGTGTGGGCGGCGATCTGGCGAATGATGCCGCGCATGGTCGATGGCGGCTCTTTGTCCTCGGTGTCCTCGACGATCGGTGCGCGCGGCTGCTGCACGATGGAGACTAACTGGCTGGCGATCCCCGCCGGTGTCAGGACCAGGTCCGCCCCGCCGGTGCGGACGGCGGCCTTGGGCATGCTGTCGTATTTTGCCGATTGCGGTTCCTGGGCGATGGTGATGCCGCCGGCCGCCTTGATCGCCTTGATGCCGTGGGCGCCGTCGGATCCGGTCCCGGAGAGGATGATGCCGATGGTCTTGTCTTCCCGATCGTCGGCGAGGCTCATGAAGAAGCGATCCACCGACGGTTTCGGACCGATGGCGTTGTGCGGCTTGCTCAGGCGGAGCTTGCCGTTGATGATCGCGATGTCGGAATTGGGCGGGGCGACATAGATGGTGTCGGCCCTCGGCAAGGTATTATGGCGGGCCTCTTCCACCTTCAGGTCGGTCTCGCGGATCAGCAGTTCCACCATGAGGCTGCGGTGGTCCGGCGACATATGCTGCGCCAGGATGAAGGTCATGTTGGAGCCGGAGGGGAGGTTGGCGACAAAGGGACGCAGGGCTTCCAGGCCGCCCGCCGATGCGCCGATGCCTACGTAGTAGAGGGGGGAGGGGTTGGTTTTCTCGGGGTTGCCGCGCTGCGAGTCCTTCTGCCGTGATGGATTGCCCATGGGATTCCCGCGTTCCGAGCCCCGATCCTGCCGCCGAGTTTGGGCCCCTACTTTGCGTCCTCACGGGGAGTGTGTCAATGAAGAACCGATCTACCGGGGTGGCCCTCGGCGTCGATGTCGGCACTTCCGGCTGCCGGGTGGTGGCGTTGGACCGGCACGGCGCGGTCGTCGCCGAGGCTCGTGCGTCGTTTCCCGAGCCGGAGGGGGAGGCCGGACGCCGGGAGCAGAACCCGGAGATCTGGTGGCGGGCGGTGGCGGACAGCCTCGCCCGGGTCGCCGCCGAGTTGGCCGGGACACCGGTGGCGGCGTTGGCGGTGGACGGCACTTCCGGCACGCTGCTGTTGGCCGACGAGACGGGACGGCCGTTGACGCCGGGGCTCCTCTATCACGACTGCCGGGCGGTAGCCGAGGCCCGGCGCATCGCCGCCGTCGCGCCGCCGGAGAGTGGCGCCCACGGCGCCACGTCCGCGCTGGCAAAGCTGCTGCATCTGTTGCCCGAGGTTCGTGGCCGCGCCCGCCACGCCCTCCATCAGGCCGATTGGATCGCCGGTCGGCTCGCCGGCCATTGGGGGGTGAGTGATGAAAACAACGCCCTGAAGCTCGGTTACGATCCGCGGGTCCGGGCGTGGCAGGAGTGGCTGGAGAAGCTGGGGGTGCCGTTGGAGTGGCTGCCGCGGGTGGTGGCGCCGGGGACGCCGGTGGGCCGGCTCTCGCCGGAGGCGGTCCGGCGGACCGGGTTGCCGGCGGAGACGGTGGTGGTGGCCGGCACCACCGACAGCGTGGCCGCGGTCCTCGCCACCGGCGTGGAGGCCACCGGCGATGCGGTGACCGCCCTCGGTTCGACCCTGGCGTTGAAGGTGTGGGCCGATACGCCGGTCTTCGCGCCCCGATACGGGGTCTACAGTCATCGGTTGGGCGACCGCTGGCTGGTGGGGGGCGCCTCCAACAGCGGCGGGGCGGTGCTGCTGCGCCACTTCAGCCGCGAGGCGTTGGCGCGGCTGACGTCGGACCTGTGCCCCGAGCGGCCCACCGGTCTCGACTACTACCCGCTGGCGGCGCCGGGCGAGCGGTTCCCGGTGGCCGATCCCGCGTGGCCGCCCCGGCTGGAGCCGCATCCCGGCGACCCGGTGGTCTTTCTCCAGGGGATGCTGGAGGGGATCGCCGCCATCGAGCGGGACGGCTACCGGCGGTTGGCGGAGTTGGGCGCCCCTTACCCGCGCCGGGTGGTGACCACCGGCGGCGGCGCGGTCAACGAGGCGTGGCGCCGGATTCGGGAGAGGTTGTTGGAGGTGCCGGTGGAGCGGGCCACACACCAGGAGGCCGCTTACGGCGCGGCGTTGCTTGCCGCCGGTGGCGTGCGGTGAACTACCGGTTGCCGGCCGACGCCGCCGAGCGGCCCGCCAGCAGGTCGTCCAGTTCCAGGACCAGCTCCGGCGGCGGGGTGTCGGTGAAGACGCCGTGGCCGGCGGTGTTGCCGTCCATGCCCCGGGGGAAGAGATAGAGGGCGCCGCCCAGGTGGCGGTGTGCGGCGTAGTCCGGGAGGAGGTGGCCCAGGTGGCGGTGCAGCGCCACCAGGTAGAGTAGGTACTGGAGGTCGTAGTGGCCGTGGCGGATCGCGGCGGCCAGCGGCGCCGGGGCGTAGTCGGCCCGGTGCGGCCCCAGGTCGTTGGTCTTGTAGTCGACCACGTAATAGCGTCCCTCATTCTCCACCACCAGGTCGATGAAGCCGTGGAGCAGGCCGCGCAGGACTTGGCCGCGCCGTTCGGCGGGAATCGGGGCGGTGTAGCCGGCGGCCTCCAGGCGGTCCATCAGCGCCCCGGCGTCCGCCGCCCCGGTGGCTTCGGTCGCCTCGGTGACCCCGGTGGCACCGGTCGCCAGGCCGAGGACGAACTCCAGTTCCGCCCGGCGCCGGTGCGCCGGTACGGCTGACAGCGGCCCGATGCCGGGCAGCGGGGTGTGGAGGCAGCGGGCGATCAACTGGACGACGGCGGCGGCGACCGCCTCGGGCGCGCCCTCGTTGCCGGGGCGGATGCCGTGGTTACGCAATGCGGTCGCCACATAGGTGCGGAGCCGGGGGTCGGGATCTTCGCCGGGGGCGGGCCAGCGGGCGAAGTCCGCTCCCTCCAACAGGGCGTGTACGGCGGTGCCGAAGGCGGCGCCCCGCGGCAGCACGGGGATCGCCTCCTCGGCGGCACGGGGCGCGGCGGTTGCCGGGGCAGTGCGCTCGTCCGGGTCGCGGCTCTCGTCGTCGGCCCCTTGTACGGGCACGGCGTACCCGGCGTGGGCCACCAGACGGGAGTAGCTGAGTACCGACCATGGCGGCCGGGGCGCGGGCCGGTCGGTGCGGGCGCCGGTCAGCGCCCGTGGCGGTACCGCCTGGTGGCGGTGGCGGCCGGTCAACCGCGGCGGGTCGGTGATCTCGATGGCGCCGCCGGCCCCGGCGGCCAGCGTGTCGAGGCGGTGGCGAACCGCGGCGGCGGTCAGTGGGGCGTGGCTCGCGTTGCCGGCGTTCCAATCGGCGGGGTCGATGCCGTCTCCACGGTGCAGCAGGGTCGCCAGGGCTGCGTTGGCGGCGCCGTGAGTCACGCCCCAGGCGAGGAAGCACGCCTGTTCGGCGCGGGTCAGCGCGACGTAGAGCAGACGCAGCGCCTCGGCGCGGTGTTCGAGGACGGCGCGCCGGGCCGAGGCGTCTTCGTTGCCAGCGAGGTAGTCGATGCGGGCGCCGCCGTCGCGGTGGAAGACGTAGGGGGGCTGGTGCGGCGTGCCGCCGGTACCGAGCCACGGCGTGAACGGGAGGAAGACCACCGGGTACTGGAGCCCCTTGGCCTTGTGGATGGTGGCGATGCGCACCAGATCCTCGTCGCTCTCCAGGCGCAATTGCTCGTGTTCGGCGCTGTCGTCCTTGCGGGGGTGGCGGCGGGCCTCGGCCAACCAGCGGAGCAGGCCGTCGGCGCCGAAGGTCTCGCCGTCCGCCTGTTGCAGCAGTTCGGCCAGTTGGAGGTGATTGGCCACCCGCCGCTCGCCGTCCTCCAGCGCCAACAGCCGGGGTCCGGCGGCTTGAATGATGGGGCGCAGGGCGGCCAGGATGCCGGCGCTCTGCCATCGCTGGTGGGCCGCCTGGAAGCGGTCCAGTTCCTGTTGCCAGGCGTCCTCGTCGTTGGCCAGGGCCATCAACGAAGAGAGGCGGAAGCCGAGCAGGGGGGTGGACAGGGCGGCGCGCACCGCGTCCTCATCGGCGGGGGCGGCCACGGCGCGCACCACCCGTTCCATCTCTTCGGCCTCCGTGGTCTCGAAGACGCTCTGCTGGTGGAGACAGACCGCCGGTACGCCCCGCCGCGCCAGGCGCCGCTGCATCTCGGTGGCCTGGGCGTTGCTGTTGACGAGGACGGCGATATCGCCGGGGGCCGCGGGCCGGTGCTCTCCGTCGGCGGTGACGAAGGCGCTTCCCCGGTCCGGGTCGAGCAGTTCGATGATACGGGCCACGGTGGCGTCGGCCAGGCGGGCCTCCCAATCGGCCTTCCGCGGGTGTTCTTCGTCGAGGAGGGGCCAAATGGTGAGGGGCGGCACTTCCGCGCCGTCCATCCGTAACCGGCGGTCGCCGGCGGAGCGGCCCGGGGCCACCGGTGTGAAGCCGATGCCGTCCACCAGGAACGGGTCGTTGCCGGCGGAGGTGAAGAGCCGTTCCACCGCGGCGAGCAGGCCGGGGGTGGAGCGGTGGTTGACGCCGAGGGTGTGGCGTTGCCCGGCGTCCCGGGCGGCCCGCAGGTAGGCGAAGACGTCGCCGCCCCGGAAGGCGTAGATGGCCTGCTTGGGGTCGCCCACCACGATCAGGGCGCCGTGCTCCCGGTCGCGGTAGATCCGTTGCAGGATCTCGTACTGGGCCGGATCGGTGTCCTGGAACTCATCCACCAGGGCCCACGGGCGGCGGCGGTGCATCGCTTCGGCCAGCGTGTTCCCCCCGCCGTCGGCGGTGAGCGCGTGGTGGAGGGCGGCGATCATGTCGTCGAAGCTGAACTGCCGCCGGGTTCGCTTGCGGGCGGCCGCCAAGCGGCGGACCTCGGCCACGGCGCGGCGCAACTCCAGTAGCCGGGGCAGGCCGGAGAGCGCCGGCAAGGCGCCGATGAGGCGCGGATCGGGCGGAGCGGCCCGCCACGCCGGGCCGCCCTTCTTGGTCAGTTGCTTCTCCAGCGCATCCGGCGCGAGAAGTGCCACCCATTCGGGGAGGATGGGCGGATCGGTGAAGAGCGCGGTTTCCAGCGCATCCAGCATCGGGTCGGTTCCGCCCGCCGCCACCACCGCCTTGGCGAGACCGCGGCCACCGTGAAAGCCGCCGGCCGCATCCACCGCGGCCAGCGCCTTTCGCAGCCCCGCCGCGTGATCCCGCCACAGGGATCGGGCCGCCTCCAACCGTTGGACGATCTCGCCGTCGTCCGGGCCGTCGATAGCCGCGCCGGGGCGCTTCAACGCCGTCTCGATCTGGCCGAAGAGGGCGGCCGGGCCGGACCATAGCGCAGTGAAAGCGGCGGCCTCCCTCGGCGGGGCGCCGATCACCCGCCGCCGCCAGTAGTCCCCTGCCGCCTCCCGGAACGCCTCGGTGTCGTCCACCTGCTCGCCCCGGTCGAAGGGGAGGGCGCTGTCGAAGGCGTGCTCGGTGGCGGCCTGCTGGGAGAAGCCGTGGATGGTGGTGATGGCGGCCTCGTCGATGAAGCCGGCGGCGAGGCGCAGGCGGCGGCCCACCGAGTCCCGTGCCTCCCCGGCGGCTACGGTCTGTTCGATGATCGCGGCGATGGTGGTGTCCACCGGATCGTCCGGGTCGGCGCCGTCCGGATCGGCGGCGATGCGCGCGGCGGTGGCGAGCCAGCGGCGGATGCGTTCGCGCAGCTCCCGGGTGGCGGCGCGGGTGAAGGTCATCACCACGATGTCACGGACCGAGGCCCCACGCTCCGCCACCAGGCGCGTGTAGAGGCCGGCGATGCTGAACGTCTTGCCGGTGCCGGCGCTTGCCTCCACCAACTGCACCCCTTCCAGGGGCAGGCCGGTGATCTCGAACGGCGGATCGGACCGGGTCACGGCGCTCGCTCCTCCGTCAACGCGGCGTGGAGGGGGCCGCAGACCGCCTCCGCCCGCGCCGGAAAGCCCAGCGGCGCGTCGGCGTCGGCGGCGATGGTGCTGTCGCTGTTCAGCACCAGGCGGAAGTACGGGTCGTCGGCCGCCCGCTCCCGGTTGCGGTGGGTGGTGGTCAAGGTGCTATTGAGGGCGGCCACGGCGTCATCCGGCGTCTTGGGGGCCTTGCCGTGCCGGGTCTGGTCGAGATACTTCCCAGCCAGATCGGGCAGAAAGGGCAGCGGGCGGCGCACGCCTTCACCGTGGAGGCGGCATAGGCAGGCCAGCTCCCCCGCCGCGTCCTCCCGCTCGATCGTCCCCCGCAATTGCAGCACCCCCTTGTCATCCACCCCGGCCAGATAGAGCGCGCCGGGGTGGCCGACGGCCACGGCGGCCAAGTAGTCGATCCAAGCGGAAAGGCGGTGTTTCATCTTCAACGATCCGGGGCGCATGCGCCTCAGGCCGCCACCCCACGGATCTTCGATCCGGCCCACCAGACGGACGGATGCGGGAGGGGCGCCGTCCCCGCGCCGCCAGACGCCGGGCACGATCAAGTCGAGCTCCAGCGGGGGCAACTGGGAATCCACGGTTTGCCACTGTGACCAGACCGGGAGCAATGCGTTGACCTGCATGGCCTGCCGCCCGTAGGCCGGGCCGTCCAGGGGCGGCGGCGGCAGGTCGCCCCGTGCCTTCAGCAGTGGCGGCGGGGCATCGGTGGGAAGCGCCGCTTCGCCTTCACGGGCGTGCCGGAAGAGTTCCTCGCGCAACGTCCACGCCGCCAGAGCGTCTAGCGCCAGCGGCTCCTCGTCCGGGATCTCGTCCTCGGTGCGGTCGAGTTGCAGTTGCGCACGTTCCTGGAAGAAGTAGCGGGCGGGGTGGCGGAAGAAGCGGTGCAACTCCGCCAACTCCACGATCACCGGGTCGGGCGACGGTTCGGGGGGGTCGAAGGGGCCGCCGTCGACAAAGGGGGGCGGGGCGTGGCGCGGTTGCCGCAGCGCCTCGGTGGCCGGCTGCCACTCGGCGACGAAGGTGAAGAGGCGGCGCCGGGTCGTCTCGGGGGCCGTCTCGGGCCGGGTAACGGCGTCCGCCGGATCGTCGTCCGGCGCCTCGAAGTAGTGGCGGCTGAAGGGCTGCATCGGCTGATGCGTAACGAATTGCGTTATGAACGTGTCTCGATCCGTATCGCTGCCGTGGTGGGCGTGGATGAAGTCGAGCAACTCGCCGACCACCGGTGACGGCGGGACCGTCTCCCCGCTGCGTGCGTCCTGTCCGGTGTAGCTGAGGTAGAAGACGTCACCGGCCGCCATCAATGACTGCAGGAAGAGCAGCCGGTCGTCGTCGCGGGACGACGGGTCGCCCAGCCGGGGGTGGTGGTGGATCAGGTTGATCTCCCGGTGGCGCTCCTGACGGGGGAAGAGACCGTCGTCCATGCCCAGCAGGCAGACCATGCGGAACGGCGTGGCGCGCAGGGGAACGAGCCCGCAGAAGGTGACGCCGTCACCGAGGAACGGCTGCCGTTCCCCGGGACCGGCCAACTCCGCCGCCACCGCGTCCCGCACCGTCTCCCAGTAGAGCAACTCGGCGTCCAGGCATTCGCCGGCCTCACCCAGGGCCGCCACCGCATCCCGAATGGCGGCCAGGGCTTGTTCCTCCCGGCGATCCTCGGGGCCGGCGGCGAAGAGGGCGGCCACCGCGCCGTGAAGGCGGTCCTGCCACGTCTCGGGGGTGGTGGGAGTGGTGAAGGCTTCGGCATGGTCGCGCAGGGTCTCGATGAGCCACCAGAGCTTGCCCACGGCCGTGGCGCTACCGCCTTCCAGGTCACTCCATGGGGCCACGCCGTCCGTGAGCGCCCCGTCGTCCGCCTGGACGGCGCCCAGCAACAGACGGTCGAGGCCGAACCGCCAGGTGTTCTGCTCGAAGCCACCAGCGTCGAAGCGGCGCCGGGTCTCCCCATCGAACCCCCAGCGGACGCCGGCGGCGACGGTCCAACGCCGCAAGTGGTCCAGGTCGGCCTCATCCAGACCAAAGCGGCGCATCACCGCCGGAACCGCCGCTAAAGCGAGGATCTCCCCCGCCGTCCAGCGGGAGAGCGGCAGTTCCAGCAGGGTGAGGAAGGTTCGCGCCACCGGATGGTCGGCCACCCGGGGGCAGTCGGCTACGGAGTAGGGGATACGGCCAGCATCGCCGCCTTCTCCACCGCCTCCAAAGACGGCGTGGATGGCCGGGGCGTAGGCGGCCACGTCGGCCAGCAACACCACGATGTGGCGGGGCTCCAGACTTGGGTCACGGCTCATCCGATCGAGAATCTGGTCGTGCAGGACCTGCACTTCCCGCAGCCGCCCGTGGCAGGCGTGGATCTGCAGCGACGGGTCGCCAATGAGGCGCCCGGCGCCGCCGTCGGAGTCGATGTGAGGCTCCATGCGGATGATCCCGGCCTGAATCCGGTGCAGCAGGCTCTTCCGGATCGGTGGTTCATAGGCCATTGCCTCGCCGAGGTCGGGCTCGTGGATACCGGTCAACTCGTCGCTGTAGAGCAGGCGAAGAAAGTCCCGGGCCGGCCGGCCCAGGGCGGCCAGCAACGGATGGCCGACGGCGAGCCGTTCCTCGTCGGGGAGGGTGGCCGTGTCGGGGTCGATGTGGAGCGAGACCCGGTGGCGTTCGATGTCGCCCCAGTACTCGGCGCACGGGTTCGGGAGCAGGAAGTGGACATCGGTGTGCCGCGCCAGGGCGTAGAGCAGCCGCAGGTAGTCGGCCGGGAGTTGTCCGAGGCCGAAGCAGTAAAGGCGTGCCGGCAAGGCGGATAGATCGAACTCGTTTTGGCCGCCTGGTCCGCTTGGTTCGCCTGGGCCGCCACCGGGGCCCGCACCGGGTGCGGCGCGGCAGGCGGCGATGAACCGTTCCAGCAATTCATGGCGCTGGGGGCGCCCGATGCGCGCCACCAGTGCCCGCCACGCCGGGGCTTGCCAATCCGCCGGGGGGTCGGCGTCGTCCTCACCCCGCTCCCACGCGGCCAATAAGTCGCCGCGGTGGATCAGGTAGCCGTCGAACAGATCGGCCAGCCGATTGGCCAACTGCCAGCGATGGACTTCCGACGGTTCCCCGGCGAGGTAGGCGGCCAGCCGGGGGGTGGTTGCGGCCAGTTCGGGGAGCAGGGCGTAGAGGTGCCAACGCATCCGCCGCCGGGTGTAGGCGGTGGTGTCCGGGGCCTGGGGCAGGGCGTTGTGGATCAGCCGCCAGAAGTAGCGGGCCGGCACCGGGAACTCGACGCCGGCGGCGATCCCTTCGCCGGTGGCCAAGTACCCTTGAAGCCAGCGGGCGATGCCGGGTTCCGGGACCAGCACAGTTTCATCGGCCAGAGGGGCGGCGTTGCTCCGGCGGCGCAGGACCGCCAGGAGGTCGGCGAGGCTGCGCAGGTCGTGGTGATGGTAGAGATGGAACACGCTGCCTCAAGGGTCGTTGCGACGGTCGTTTTCCTCCGCGTTGGCCGCGGCGGTGATCCCCAACAACTCCCGCATGATCCGCTCGCCTTCCGGGTTCGGCGCGCCCGCCTCGGGGAGCGGGATTTCGCCGTCCGGTTCCGGATCCGTGGCGGCGGAGGGAGCGCCATCCACGGTGGGAGGCGGGGCGGACGGTACCGCATCGCCCGCCTCCGGTGGGGTGTCCGGTGGTATCCCTTCTCCGGCGGGAGCGGGCGAAGCGGGGGCGGTCTGAGGCGCGGCCGGTTGCGCGGCTTGAGCCGCTGCCACCGCCGCCTCGTTGCGGTCGTGTTCGCTCTGGTAGGTGACGGAACCGCCGACATGGTGGCGGTCAACCCAGCACTCCTCGTGGGCCGGCTTCATCCGCGCCATGCAGCCCTCGAACTTCTCCGGCATGTCGTAGTGGCATTGAGAGCAGTCGGGCATCTCCACCCGCAGGTTATCGGGCTCCCCGAATGGGACTAGGCGGGCCGAGTCCGGATTGCTGCACGCATGATCGTAGTCGGTGATAAAGATGCGCCAGTACTCGTCCTTGATCGGTTGGTTGCAGACCAGGCAGCGGCCGCCGGCGCGGTTGAGAATGGTCTCGCGGACGCTGGGGTGCTTGACCGCCCGCTCGGCGAAGCGCTCCCAGGCAATGGGGCTGTGGCGCCTCTTGGCCTCTTCGGCGCTCATGGTGGTGACGATGTGGTCCCGGCCGCGCAGCCGCTCCTCCATTTCCTCCCGGCGTTCGCGCCGCCGGCGGGCGACCCCGTCGATCCGCTCCACCAGGTTGTGGAGGGTATCGATCCCGCCGCGCACGACAAAGACGCGGTGCTCTTCATTGCGCCGGATCTCGGGATCTTCCCCAGTGGGAATCCAGACGATGCACGTGGCCCGAAAGTCTTCCCCCAGCAGGGCGGCGTTACGCAGGGCCGCCGGCAATCCGCGCTTCACCCGCTCCTTGGGCAGGATATAGACGGGGTGGAGGGAGTCGGGGCAATGAATCAGGATATTGGTCCTTCCATGGGGGGTCTCGATGTCGAATTCGTACTGATTCTTCGGGAAGCTGTTGGTCAGCCACTCCTGGAGGGAGACCGGGGTGGCCGGCAGGTTTTCGCCCAGCCGTTCCCGTTCGATGCGCAGCCGCTCCCGTTCCTTCCGCTTGAAGTGCTCCTCGATCTCCGGCGTGATCCGGCGGATGGCCAGGATCACCGCCAGGGTGGCGATGGCGCCCAGCGGCAAGGAGACCGTGGTCAGTGTTTCATGCACCGTCTCCAGGTACCAGACCTCGGGGACGGTGAACATGTGCGGGAAGAGCGCGATGGCGCCGAGCACGAAGGCCAGGTCGATCCAGAGCCGGGCCTGGTGCCAGCGGCCCACCGCGCCGTAGTCCTCCACCCGGCCCGCCCGGTGCGCGGCGATGGAGACCACCCCCCGGGCCACCAGCAGGATCAGAAGGATGATGATGCTGAGCGCGGTCATGACGGCGGTGTCCCTCCTCTCATAACCGTGGAACGGTGCTCTGTTCGCGGAGGGCGTTCTGGAACGAGGTCAAGCGTTGCAGGGCACCGCGTTCCAACTCCAGAAAACGAAAGGCGAGGCAGACCGCCGAGCGGGAACCGCTCTTGTTGTCGGCCTCCACCCGCACCACCTCCGTGGGGATGACGATCGGCGGATCCGCCTCGCCGCCCTCCTTGCCATCGCCACCCGGGAGCACGATCCGCAGCGTGGCCGGATCGTAGACCCAGAGGTTACGGCCGAAGCTGTTCGGCAGCCGCAACAGGGCGCCGTTGAGGGAGATATCGATCAAGGTGCCGCTGCCGCAGCCGCTGTGTCCCTTGATCTCCACCAGCACGACCACGCGGTGGTCCTGGTCGACCTTCACCCGCTCCGCCTTGCGCCGCTCCGACCGGTGGACGATGGTGCGCACTTTGTCTACCAGGGTGGTGGCGGTAAAGGGCTTGACCACGTACGCGTCGACCCCGGCCTCCACCGCCTTGACCAACGAATCGCGGTCGGCCCGTGTGGTCACCATGATGAATGGGGTCTGCGCGGTCTCGGGCCGGCTGCGCACTTCCATCAAAAACTGATGGCCGTTCAACCCCGGCATCTCCCAGTCGCAGAAGATCCAGGTGATCTCGTCACGGCGGGAGTGGAGTACACGGAGGGCCCCGGAGCCGTTATCGGCTTCAATGATGTTGCGGCACCCCAGGTAGTCCCGTAGGAGTGTGGCGATGATCCGGCGGACGGTCGCCGAGTCGTCAATGACCAGTGCTACATCGTTGTCCAGCATTCAGCGGCCTGCCTCCACGCGTCTTGAGGCGATGTTAGCACCGGCTGGGCGATGGAAGTACCAGTGGTTCGTGGGGACACTTGCCCGGTGACTCCTTTCGATGCGCGGCGCCTGGCTTCCTGGGCCGCTTGCGGTCAGAATGTGCGCCGTGCGCCCCAGCAGATACAGTGACTACAGCGGCCAACGCCCCGACTGGCGGATCATCGCCAGCGTGCTGCCGTACCTGGCCGAGTTCCGGGGGCGGGTGATCCTGGCGTTGGTCTTCCTGGCCACGGCCAAGCTCTCCAACGTGGCGGTGCCGATCGCCCTGAAGTTCATCGTCGACCACCTGGAGGCCGGGCGGGCCGGCGAGGCCGTGTTGATCGTGCCGCTGGCGCTGGTCCTCGGCTACGGCGTGCTGCGCTTCAGCGCCACCTTCTTCGGCGAGTTGCGCGATGCGGTCTTCGCCCGGGTCGCGGAGCGGGCCATGCGCCGGGCGTCGCTGCGGGTCTTCCGCCACCTTCACGCGCTGGATCTCAACTTCCACCTCTCGCGGCAGACCGGCGGGCTGGCCCGCGATATCGAGCGCGGTACCACCGGGATTCGCTTCCTGCTCCGTTTCATGCTCTTCAACGTGGTGCCGACCGTGCTGGAGATCCTGCTGGTGGCGGCGGTCCTCTTCGTCGCCTTCAGCATCGAGTTCGTCTTCACCGTGATGGTGGCGGTGGTGATCTACGTGGTCTTCTCGGTGCGGGTCACCGAGTGGCGGACCCGCTTCGTGCGCCAGACCAACGAGATGGACAGCGAGTCCAACACCCGCGCCGTGGACAGCC